>SMVS01000044.1 GCA_004357435.1 Nitrospina sp.
GAGCGGCGTGCGGTAGTCGAGCCCCCGGTTCAGGGTGAGCAAGAACAGCAAGGCAATGATGCTGGTCATGCCCAGGTTGCTGATGGCAGGCCGGGCCGCGCCAAGTTTTTGGGAAGCCCGTAAAAATCCAAAGGCGAGCAGAAAAGACAGGCCCAGCCCAGGCAGGTAAAATCGCGCTTCGGAAACCACCGGGTCTGAAGGTGTCAGGCTGGACGCCGGCAGGTGGGTGATGACGACCCAGAGAAGCACCCATCGGATCACTGCCGATTTCGTAAATTTGAAAACCAGAACTCCGAGGCCGATGCCAACCGCCGACAAGATGAACTGCCAATCAGCGAGCGTGGTGATTTTCCGAACATAGGGAACGAAACTCAGGTCAAGCGGCAGAAAAAATTTTGGCAGGTAATAAAAAGTGAACGCCTTGATCTGGATCATCATGTACAGCGCCCGTTCTTCCAGCGATGGCGGTAGCTGACCGGGGGTGGAGAACGGATTTTCCAAGCCAAGAATGCGCAGGAGTACATAAAAAATCAACGGCGACAGAACGGCCATCATCAAGGCCACATCCCTTTGTTGACGCGTGGTGGTGAAGATCAGATAAATGGCCGCCATCAAGGGGAGGGTTGCCGCGACCACGCTGGTGCCGCACCCCAGCAGAAAAAATAATACCGCCAACCCCACAGTCACCCGTGAACGGGTTCGTGGCGCGGCTTGGTGATTGAGGAAGATCAGTATGGCTAACAACCCGGCCAGATAAAACAACGTCACCAGTAATGAAGACCGGTCGGAAATATAAATCACCGCCTGCGTGTTGAACGGGTGAACGATGTGAATCGCGGCGGCGAAAAGAGGCAGACGGTCGAGGCTCGCCCTCTGCTCCGGGGGCGCGAGCCGAACCCACTGCCGGACCAGAAAATAAAATAAAAGCCCGACCGCCAGGTGAATAAAAAGATTAACCGCGTGGTAGCTCCAGGCCTCCGCACCACTCACGGCACGGTTCATAGAAAAAACCGCCGCCAGGATGGGTTGGCTGAACATACTTGCGATCCAACCGGATTCAGCATTACTGGCAGAGGGCGGCGCCAGGATTGTTTGCTCATCATTAAACAGGAAAGGCGTCTCTAAGGTTCCAAAATAAGCGAAGACGCCGAGCAGGAGGATCGCCAGGCAGGAAATCGCGTGTTTTTTAAGGTCGGAATTCATTTTAAATGCCACAATCAGGGAAAATTACTCGATTAAATTCGATAAAATATTAAAATTTTTGTGCTTTTTGATTCATTTTGGCTAATTATTTAACAATAATCATATAAAAACAAACGTAATATTACTAATTTACCACTAATGTATGTTTTTCCATATATATTTTAAATAGTGTATACTTCCTTCCAATAAGGCCTTTTTCAAAGAGAAACCACCAAGGTTGGGATTATGAAGCAAATTACTCAATTTGCCAACATCATGACGCTCCGCAAGATTTCTTCCCTGTTTCAGACCACTTTTGAAGAGGTCGATGAACTGTTGAACGTGGTGTTGGAAACCGCCCTGCAAGTGGTCGGCGCCAAAAACGCTTCTCTGCTGATGCTGGATGCAAAAACCAACAACCTGCAATTTTATCAGGCTTCCGGTCCGGCCAGCAGTCAATTGACTGTGGTGGATATCCCGCAAGGAGTGGGGTTGGCGGGTATCGTGGCCAACACGGGTGAGATGATCGTGTCCAACGACGTGCGCAATGACGATCGCTGGCTCAGCGAAGTCAGCGAAAAGACAGATATGGAGGTGACGTCCATTGTCAGCCTACCGTTGAAGCTGAACAACAAGGTGATAGGCGTTGTGCAATTTTTGGACAAGAAGGATGGCAGTCCTTTCAGCGAAAGCGATACGGCCACTCTCAGCCAGTTTGCGCGAATGATGGCGATATTTTTTCAGGTCACGAAGAGCAACGAAAAATTGGGTGAGGAGTTCGACCGGCTTCAGGAAAAATATCGCCAGCAATACTCCATTGTGGGAGAAAGCCCGGCCATCATGAAAAGCATCAAGCAGGCGGAAAAGGTGGCCCACTCGAAGGCTTCCATTTTGATCACAGGCGAGAGCGGTACCGGCAAGGAATTGTTTGCGCATCTCATCCACGATCTCAGTTCCCGGCAGACCAAACCTTTTGTGTCGATCAGTTGCGGTGCCTTGCCCGTCTCTATTCTGGAACGTGAATTGTTCGGCAACGAAAAAGGGGCGTTCACCGGCGCCGACTCCCGCAAGATAGGCCTGTTTGAAGCGGCGGACGGCGGCACTTTGTTTCTCGACGAAATCGGTGAAATGCCGGTCGACATGCAGGTCAAACTTTTGCGGGTCATTCAGGAAGAGGCCTTCATCCGCTTGGGCGGCACCACCACGGTACAGGTGGACGTGCGAATTTTGTCCGCCACCAATCAGGACCTCCAAAAAATGATTGATGAGGGCCGGTTCCGGCAAGACCTGTTCTATCGTATCAACGTCATCAACATTGAACTGCCGCCCCTGAGGGATCGGCAGGAAGATATCGCGGACCTGGTGCATTATTTCATTCGCAAGCACACCCCCGAAGGGCAACCCTCCAAAAAATTTAAAAAAGGACTGGTGCCGTTTTTAGAGGGTTATCATTGGCCGGGAAATATTCGCCAGCTGGAGAACTCGGTGGAGCGGGCTATCGTACTGGAAGACGGGGATGAGTTGACTACCGATTCTTTCGATTTTGAATCCACCAAATCGCCGGTGGACGTCAACGTGGGCGCCACCTTGAAAAATGCCACGGACATGTTTCGTCAGTCTTTCATCGGCAACACTCTCAGGTCCACCCAGGGCAACCGCACTAAGGCGGCAAAAATTTTGGGTGTACAGCGGTCTTATCTTTCCCGGTTGCTCAAGGAATTGGGAATCGCTTGACCTGCCGTTGCCGATCCGCTATAAATTTTTTTTAAAATTGGACACCGCGTTGGGTCCGGCAGAATGGCATTGATCTCGGCGCTGATTTTCTGTCGCTGATGCCAACCGGTATCCCCCAGGAGAAAATAGTTTCATGCAACTCATTGATGGCAAAAAAGTATCGGGTACGATTAAGGAGCGGGTGGCGGCCCGCGTGCAGGAGCTGCAGTCCAAAACCGGCAAAGTGCCGGGACTGGCCGTGGTGCTGGTGGGCGAAGATCCGGCTTCCGCAATTTATGTCAGAAACAAAAACAAGATCTGTGAGCAAATGGGGTTTCAATCCTTCACCCATAACCTGCCCGCGGATACCGGGGAATCGCAACTGCTGGCTTTGGTGGACGAGCTCAACCGCGACCCGGCGGTGGATGGCATCCTGGTGCAATTGCCGCTTCCCCAGCAGATCAACAGCCAGCGAATTTTGGAGGCCATCGATCCCGCCAAGGATGTGGACGGTTTTCATCCGGTCAACGTGGGTCACCTGGCTGGCGGCCACAAGACCTTGGTGCCGTGTACCCCGGCGGGCATCATCGAAATGCTGGATTATTATAAAATCGACATTGAAGGCAAGCACGCAGTCATTCTCGGTCGCAGTAACATTGTCGGCAAGCCCATGGCCTTTTTACTTCTGCAGAGAAACGCCACCGTCACCATTTGTCATTCCAGGACGCGCGACCTGAAAACCATGGCGCGCTCGGCGGATATTCTGGTGGCCGCCATTGGCCGGCCCGGATTTGTCACCGCCGACATGGTTCAGAAAGGCGCGGTGGTGATTGATGTCGGCATCAACCGGGTCGATGGCAAGCTGGTGGGCGACGTCGCTTTCGATGCCGTGGCCAAGCTGGCGGCCTACATCACTCCTGTGCCCGGCGGGGTCGGACCGATGACCATTGCCATGCTCATGCAGAATACGGTGACCGCGCACGAGCGAATCCATAACCTTTAGTTTTCCGGCGAATTCCATGTCCCAGGAAACCGATCTCAATTCCGCAGAAGAGGACAACCGGGTTTTCAGTGTTTCGGAAATCACCCGGGATATCCGCTCCATTCTGGAAACGGCGTTTGACACGGTGTGGATCGAAGGCGAAATTTCCAATTACCGTGTGGTGGCTTCGGGTCACGCCTATTTTGTTTTGAAGGACGACAAGGCGCAGATTCGCGGCGTCCTGTTTCGTGGACAGAGGTCGGCCCTCAAGTTCACCCCGGAAAATGGCGACCAGGTGTTGTTGCTGGGGCGGGTGACCGTTTACGATGCGCGTGGCGAGTACCAGATCATTGTTGAGACGATGGAGCCGCGGGGCCTCGGCGCTCTGCAAAAAGCTTATGAGCAGTTGAAAGACAAGTTGTCGAAGGCGGGCCTGTTCGATGACGCGCACAAAAAACCCCTGCCCGAGTTTCCCTGGAAGGTGGGCGTGGTCACGTCCCCCACCGGCGCCGCCATCCGCGACATTTTAAACATCATCCAGCGCAGAAATCCCAAGGTTTCGGTTCTGCTTTATCCCGTCAAGGTGCAGGGTGAGGGTTCCGCTGAAGAGATTGCCACGGCCATCAAAGAGTTGAACCGTTTCCCTGATATCGAGGTGTTGATCATCGGGCGCGGCGGGGGATCGATTGAAGATTTATGGGCCTTCAATGAGGAAGTGGTGGCGCGCGCGGTGTACGACTCCAAAATTCCGGTGATCTCCGCCGTCGGCCACGAAATCGATTTCACCATCGCCGATTTTGTGGCGGACCTGCGGGCGCCGACCCCTTCCGCCGCCGCTGAGCTGGCGGTGCCCGTTTTGGAGGAAACGATAGACGATCTGTGCGCTCTTACCGAGCAGTTGTTGATGTCCATGCAGGATCAAATAGACGATCATAAAAATCAGCTCAAACAGATGATCGACCGCCGCTTTTTTCGGGAACCCCGGCAAATTCTGGAACGCCCGGCCCAGCGGTTGGACGAATGGACGCAACGGTTGCTACGCGGGTTGGATCAGTGGTTGCTCGTCCAACGGGAACGGTTGGGCGGTGTGGCGCATCGCTTGTTCCAGGCCTCGCCCGGCAAAGTCCTGATGGTTTTGGAATCCAAACGCGCCGGGTTGCACCACACCTTGCTCCGGCAAATCGATTCGCAACGACGCCTGCACCGGCAACGTTTCGAGGGACTCGCGAAAAATCTGCACGCGCTCAGCCCGTTGTCGGTTCTGGACCGCGGTTACAGCATCGCCACCCACAGCGGCAAGGCGATCAAGTCCAGTGGCGAAGTTAAAAAAGGCGACGCGGTACAGGTCCGGTTGTCAAAAGGCAAGCTGGACTGTACGGTCGATGACACGGTAGAATAAGGAATCAATGGGAGAATTCATTTATGGCGGAAATTAAATTTGAAAAAGCGATGGACCGGTTGGAGAAGATCGTCGAGGAGCTGGAAAAAGGCGAACTGGATATCGACAAATCTCTGGAGATATTCGAAGAAGGTATCAAGATGTCGCGCGTCTGTTCCAAAAAACTGAACGAGGCGGAACAGAAAATTGAAAAACTGACCCGCGATAAAAAAGGCGACCTGGTGACAGACCTGTTTCCAACGGGAGCAAAGGATGCCGAGTAAGAAAGTCCGCGTCGATCAACTCCTCGTAAAAAAAAACTGGTGTCCTCCCGCGAGCGTGCCCACAGCTTGATCCTTGCAGGTAAGGTCCGGGCGGGAGATGTCGTGATCGACAAACCCGGCCGGCTGGTCACGGAAGATGTCGCTCTCAACATTCAGGCAGACTCTAACCCCTACGTCGGGCGCGGCGGACTGAAGCTGGCGCACGGCCTTCAGATATTTAATATTGATCCAACGGGGAAAGTCGCCGTCGATATCGGCGCTTCCACCGGCGGTTTCACCGATTGCCTGCTCCAGCACGGAGCCCGTAAAGTGTTCGCGGTGGACGTCGGCTACGGTCAACTCGATTGGAAACTGCAATCGGATCAACGGGTGACCATCGTCGACCGTAAAAACGGCCGCCACCTGGCACTTGCGGACATTGAAGGAGAGCCGGTGGACCTGGCGGTCATCGACGTGGCGTTCATTTCACTCAAGTTGATCCTGCCGCCAGCGATGGCGGTGTTGCAACCGGCAGGTGAAATAGTGGCTCTGGTCAAACCGCAATTTGAAGTGGGACGGGAAGAAGTGGAAAACAAGGGTGTCATCCGCGACCGCAAAAAACATTTGAAAGTCCTGCTGGAGTTGCACGCGTTTGTGGCGGACCAAGGCTGGGTGTTGAGCGGCCTCACGCCCTCGCCCATCACCGGCCAAAAAGGCAACCGCGAATACCTGATCCATTGCCGGGAAAAAACTTGCGGCACGGCGCTGGACGCGAGTCTCATACCGGAAAGAATAGAAGGCTGATGATGGGATGTTTTACAGTTCGTCCTGGAACACGACGAAGGCGTCTTTCGGGTAGACCAGGTGGGTTTCGCCCCATTGGTTGGGGGTTTGGCAACTCCACTCCGATTCGTCTTCGAGTTCTTTGAGGCGGATGCCGCCCGACCCGCCATAAATCAGCAGGGCCACGCCATCTCCCGACTCCTCGACCCGGCAGGCGAACGCCGGGCAGGGCCGGTCGCTCGCCGCATCCCAGCCGCTGACCTGGACCGGTTTTTCTTCACCCGCCACCGAATACTTGATGCAATACACTTCGCGGGGAGTTTCCACTTCGCGGTACACCATGCTGAAATTTTTATCGACGTTGTTCCCGTTTTCGACTTCAATGAACATGACCGTTTTTTTTCAAGAGGACTAATGCTTTTATTTTATGCCCCATAATTGTTGAACGCAAGCGGAGTGTGACCCAGATTGCATCTGGAGGCAGATGGCAAAACTATGAATCATGCCCAATAACTGTTGAGCGCCTATCCGAGCGCGGCCCTATTTGCGCCGGCGTTCCGCCGGTTATTTCAGGGCGATCGCATTAAAAAACGTGGTCAGCAGTTGGGGATCGAAACTATCGGGAATGTTGTCTTTCATGAGGGTCAGAGCCTGAAATGGGGTCATTCGTTGGCGGAAGGGCCGGTCGCAGGTCAGCGCGTTGAATACGTCCATGATTTTACAGATTCTGCCGTGGTATGAAATTCTATTGCCTTTCAACTGGTGGGGATAGCCCGAGCCATCAAAATTTTCGTGATGCTCCCGCGCCATGTCCAAAACAATGTCGGAAAAGCCTCGCATATCTTTCAACAGTTTTCTGCCGAAGGAAGGATGTTTGTGAACCTCTTGGGTTTCATCGGCATCCAATGCCTTCTCTTTAAGCAGTATTGCAGAGGGAATAAATTTTTTGCCGAGGTCGGCAAACAATCCGCCAATAAACGTCTCGCGGAGTTCCTTCGGATCCATCTTTAATTCGATGCCCAGAGCGAGGCAGTAATAGCCGACGTTGACGCAGTGGGTCGCCACCCGGCTGTCCTGACGAGTGATGGCAAAAATTTTCGACAGGCAAATCGGCTCCCTGGCCTGCGCTTCCATGAGCAGGTTTGGAATTTCTTCCAAAGCGGTCAGGATTCTCTCGGAGGTCTCGAATTCCAGATAGTCATTAATGATACGAATGGCGATGGGATAAATTCTTTGGAAGACTTCCAGGGTCGGCGGCGATTCCTGGAGTATGCCCAGTTTTAAATTTTTGACCAGGCAATTGCGGTAGTAACTGTAGAGTTCCTCTTCGTGGACATAGAATTCATGATGGTCCTTTTCCCTCAATACTTTGTACAAATGGGAATAATCGGAGGGGTGATAATCCAAAAATTTTAAAAATTTTCCGCCGGATTCACCGCCGCCTTTATAAAATATCCCAAACCCCTCTTTCCAATCCTTCTCCAAAAAATCTTTTGGGAGGGGTTTATAATCGTCGGAGCGCGTATCCGCCATGGTTCAATACCGTTGAGAGGTCTTCAGCCGGAGTTAAAAATATTGAGATTTGGATTGGGTAAAATCGACGTTTTTTTCAGCAAACACCCAACAGCTTATATTAATCCATATCGGAAATTTTTCATATAATCGATAAAGGGTGGGTCACCAAAGCAGTCGCCTTTTCAATCGAGATTCGATATAATTGGAATAATATAACTGATAATGACAGTGCGATTTTTATAAAGAGCTGTAAAAATCCAATGCGAAAAATTCTTCAAATGGCAAAGAAAAGTAAAATTGTAGTGGCGGTTGCCATGGTTATTATGGTTGCGTTGCTGTCCACTAGCCTGTCGGCTTCGCCCATGCACCATATGGACACGTCCGATTGCGCTGTACAAATGTCCTGTAGCAATTGTTTTGTTCCCGCTTCAATTGATTCTCCCGTTTTAAATATCTCCCAATTTACTTGCGGTGAGCCATTGGAGACCGCGAATTATTTTGAATCCTTCAAGTCAATTCCTGCCACCCCACCTCCAAAATTTTAAATTTCCAGTTAACTCACAAATCTTATCAAACTGAATCTTGGGATTCGGTTTGATAAATCTTTTTTAGAATTTTTAAATTAGACGTTTCTTCTATTTGATTTCCAAAATCGCCGTATTATTCATAAGGGATAGGTCTCTTTAAATCTTGCGCGATGAACCATGTTGTGCCCTCGTATGATCACAGCCGTGGGAATGTTTAATAGGGTGGATAGGCGCTAAAAGGGTATAAGCTTTGAGGTAAGCCGATGAACCGATGGAAAATAATATTGACCATCAACTTGATGTTTAATTTCATAATAGTATTTCCCAGCGCGGCCAAAGTGGTTGAGTACGATTTGACTGTTGGTTACAAGACAGTGAATTACACAGGCAAAGATGTGCGAGCGATGTCTCTGAATGATTCTATTCCGGGGCCCACACTGCGTTTTCGCGCAGGAGATATTGCCCGCATCCGTTTTCACAACAGCATGGACGTTCCTACATCTGTTCACTGGCACGGAATTTTACTACCTCACCGCCAGGACGGCGTGCCGTATGTGGCCAATCCGCCTATTGCGCCCGGTGAAACCTTTGAGTTTGAGTTCCCTATCAAACAGACAGGAACCTATTGGTTTCACTCTCATACCGGTTTGCAGGAACAACGCGGTGTTTATGGGTCGATAGTGATCACGCCCAAAGGTGGTGAACGCATTCCTGCGGATAAGGATGAAGTCGTCGTTTTATCCGATTGGATAGATGAAAATCCAGACGAAGTTTTGCGCACGTTGAAAAGCGGCAGTGATTACTACAGTTTTAAAAAAGGTACGGCGCAAAGCTTGATGGGAGCCGCTCGTGAGGGGGCGTTGATGGACGTTTTCAAACGCAGTCTGATGAGGATGCCTCCGATGGATATTTCCGATGTTGCCTATGACCGCTTCCTTGCCAATGGACAACCCGAAATGACGATTCCGGCTTTGCCGGGTGAAACGGTGCGTCTGCGTTTTATCAATGCCGCTACGGCAACTTACTTTTATTTACAGTTTGCCGGCGGCCCGGTTCAAATTGTGGCCGCAGACGGTAAAGATGTACAGCCGGTTGATCTGGACCGGTTTCTCATGGCCATTGCGGAGACCTATGATCTCATGGTGACGGTGCCCAAGGATGGCGCCTACGAACTGCGGGCAACCGCGCAGGATGGTTCGGGGCACACCTCAATATTTATTGGCAACGGAAAACGCGTGCTCGCTCCCAATGTTCCAAAACCTGACCTCTACAAAATGAATATGCCAATGGGCAAGCACACCATGACTCCCAATGTTCCAAAATCCGATCTCCACAAAATGAATATGTCAATGGGCGAGCACACCATGCCCGGTATGAGTGGTATGAAAGACGGGGGGGGTATGAAGGGTATGAGTGGCATGGAAATGGCTGCGAGCCGGCCCATGGCTCCCTATTCAAAACTGCGTTCTATCAGTCCTTCCAGTCTGCCCGAGGAAAATCCGGTACGCGAGGTCATCCTGACCCTCACCGGCGACATGGAACGTTATATCTGGTCCATGAATGGCGAGGTAATTTCTGCTGACAATGTAATCCGCATCCGTCATGGAGAAAACATCCGTTTTATACTGATCAATAAAACCATGATGCACCACCCCATGCACCTGCATGGTCACTTTTTCCGTGTGATCAATGGCCAGGGAGATTACGCACCACTCAAACACACGGTGGACGTCCCGCCTCTCGCCACGCAAATCATTGAGTTCGAGGGCAATGAATACAATGACTGGTTCTTTCACTGCCATATTCTCTACCACGCTAAAGCGGGTATGGCTCGCGTGGTCAGTTATGTGGATAAGGAAATCGATGCCGATCTCAAGGAGATTCGTCCAAAACTCTACATAGATCCTTGGTATTCATGGACGAACGGCACTATTCAGTCTCATATGACGGACGGTGTTGTGGTCGTCAGCAACTCGAAAAATATTTTTAGCGCTGATTGGGAGGTCGGTTGGCAAAAGGTTGAAGGCACAGAATACGATCTGGAACTGGCTTATGACCGTTATTTCAACCGCTTCTTCACCGCTTTTGTGGGGGGTAACTTCACCAGTGATTATGAGCGCGGAATTTTGGGTGTGCGATACCTTTTGCCCTTCAATTTTGGCAGTGTGTTGCGTGTGGATACCGAGGGGGAGTTTCGTGTCAGCATCGGCCAAAGCCTGCAACTGACCCGCGGACTGGGGATTTTTGGCCGCTTCGAGTATGACACGGAATCAAAAGAAGAATGGGTTGCTGGCGTAGATTATATTTTATCCAAGAACTTTTCTTTGGTGGGTCAATACCATTCGGATTATGGAGTGGGCGCTGGCCTCGAATTTCGATTTTGAAAAGTTGTTTAATATAATCAAGAAAAATGACAGCATCTGCAATGCGACCACAGAGTCGCCTTTTCAATTGAGATTCGCTACAATCCCGCAGTCAGAGGCGATTCTTCATTAGTGAGACGTATGAATTCCAAACTAATTTTTCGGGACGATGGCGATGTATAAACTGGTTTTGATGCGGCATGGACAAAGTGTGTGGAACCTGGCAAACCGGTTCACCGGCTGGACCGATGTGGACCTCACCGAGCAGGGCCGGCAGGAAGCTTTGGCGGGTGCGCGTTTGCTCACAGCTGAAGGGCTGACCTTCGACGTCGCTTACACCTCCGTGCTGAAGCGGGCGATCCGCACCCTGTGGCTGGTGTTGGATGAAATGGATCTGATGTGGATTCCCGTGCACCGGTCGTGGCGGTTGAACGAACGCCATTATGGCGAATTGCAGGGTTTGGACAAGGCCGAGACCGCTGAAAAGCACGGTTTGGACCAGGTCAAAATATGGCGGCGCAGTTACGCCACTCCGCCGCCGCCTTTGCCGGATGATGATGAGCGCCTGCCCCACAACGACCCGCGCTATGCCGATGTGCCTGCCGCTGAGTTGCCCAAATCCGAATCGCTGAAAGATACCGTGGACCGTTTTCTACCCATGTATTTTGAAACCATCGAACCGGCCATCCGGTCCGGCAAAAAAGTTTTGATCTGCGCCCACGGCAACAGTCTGCGCGCCCTGGTCAAGCACCTCGACCAAATCAGCGAAGCGGACATCGTGGAGCTGAACATCCCCACCGGCATTCCGCTGGTATACGAATTGGACGAGGCCTTAAAACCGATCCGGAATTATTATCTGGGGGATCCGGTGGCCGCCCAAAAAGCCGCCGATGCGGTGGCCCGGCAGAGCCAGGGCAAATAAGGCGGGCCGGGTGCTGGCGGAGGAATAGGGGAGAGGTTCCTATGAGGATGAATAAAATTACTTGATCATCTCTTTGGCGTATTTGAGGGTGGTTGCGGTGATTTTTTCACCGCCGGACAGGCGAGCGATTTCTTTCACCCGTTCTTCGTAGTTCAACAGCGTGATGGTGGCGCGGGTGCGTTTCCCGGAAACTGTTTTGTGGACACGGTAGTGGGCGCCGCCGCGGCCCGCAATTTGCGGCAGGTGGGTGATGCAGAACACCTGCTTGTCGGCGGCAATTTTTTTCAATTTGATGCCGACCTGATCGGCCACTTTGCCGCTGATGCCGCTGTCCACTTCATCGAAAACCATCACCGGCACCCCATCCTGCTCATTCAAAATCGATTTCAAAGCCAGCATGACGCGCGACAACTCGCCCCCCGAAGCGATTTTGGCGAGGGGCCGCAGGCTTTCGCCCGGATTCGGTGAAAACAAAAATTCGATGGCGCCGATGCCGTTGGCGTGGGTGACCACCTTTGCCTTGCGGAACATCGTGAACCCGTCCGGATCGGCATCGTAATTGAAGCGAACGCCGAATTGCACGTCCTTCATGTTGAGATCGCGCAATTCCTTTTCCACATTTTTTTTCATCCGCTCGGCCACCGCCTCCCTTTTTTCGGCGAGGGCCACCGCATCTTTGGACAATATTTTTTCCGCGTCTTGAATTTCTTTACGCAGGGCCTGGGCTGCCTCTTCTCCGAAAGTCAGGGCGTTCAACTCTTCCCCAATTTTTTCGCGGTACGCCAGAACGGCCGGCAGGTCGACCCCATATTTGCGCTTCAGGCCATTGATCTCCGCCAGGCGATCTTCAATTTCCTCCAGGCGGGCAGGCTGGAACTCGACCGTGCGCAGGTAGTCCTGCAATTCGCTGGCCAGCTCCTCAAGTTCGTAATAGGCGGTTTGCCCCCGTTTTAATGGGTCCTCAAGGGTGGCGTCGATTTCGGGCAGGGGCGTGAGCTCATTATTCAGGACGCCCAGCCGTTCCAGTAGAGAATCCTCTGCATCTCTCAAAATTTGTAAAGCGCGGTCGACGGCCTGGTGTAATTTTTCCGCGTGGCGCAGTTTATTTCTTTCATTGAGCAGGATGTCATCCTCCCCCACCGTTAACTGGGCCTGGTCGATTTCGCTCACCTGAAAATTGAGAAGGTCCTGCCGTTGCAGTCGAGCGCTTTGGGTGGACACTATTTTTTTCAGCTCCAGCTGTTGTTTTTGGACTGCGGCAAACTGGCCGGCAAAACGATTTTTTTCATCCGCCAATTGGCCATAGGCATCGAGCATATCGACATGAGTTTCAGGATGCAGGAGGGATTGGTGGTCGTGCTGGCCGTGGATGTCTATCAAACGGTTGCCGATCTCGCTCAGCGCCGCCACGGTGATACTGCTGTTGTTGAGATAGGCCCGGTTTTTGCCATTGGATGTTATCGTGCGTTTGATGAAAACCCGACCGTCTTCCACTTCAAACCCCTGGCTCTCGATCAATTGCAGGGTTTTGGGGTCGGTCACTTGCAGGCTGGCCTCGACCGTGGCCGCAGTTTCCCCGGAGCGGATGGAGTCGGTGTCGGCCCGCCCGCCGAGGATGAGGTTCAAGGCCGAGAGGATGATGGACTTGCCCGCTCCGGTTTCTCCCGTCAGGATATTGAGGCCGGGATGAAATTCGACCGCCAGGTTTTCGATGATGGCAAATTTGCTGATCTTCAATTCATGGAGCATGAGAGGTCCGGGCACTGTGCGTTGATGGAATCCATCAGATCCTCAAAATTCTGTTGCCGCTCCGGCGCGTCCGATTGGTCGGGGTCCTGCGCGCTGAGTATCATGGCTTGGGCAAGAGTATTTTTAGCCTCAGCGTAGCGTGACCACGAAAAATACGATGCCGCCAGGAAATAATGATTTTTCCAGTATCCTGGGCCAAATTTAATGGACTGTTGCAAGTGGTAGATGGATTCCTCCAAATCGCCCCCGAGCAAACCCGGTAATTTGTAATACAATCTGCCCAGGGCGCGGTGTGGACCCCCTCGGTCGATGCCGGGAGCGATCTTCACAGCGATTTCCATATTTTCACGAAAGGGACTGATTATTTTCAGACTGGACCAAAGGCCATGCGATTCACCTTGCCGGCCCAGGCACAGGCCCCTCAAAAAATAAGCCGTACCGGCTCGGGAGTTTTGTTGAATAGCTCGTTCCGCTGACTCGATGCACTGTTCCAGATAATGATTTTTGACAACGGTTGCCTGCGGGCTGCTGGTTATTTTAGCCAATTGATAATAAATATTGGCCAATTCGCATGGGTCGATGTCGCCATTCACCAGAACCGCCTGACGTTCTTGCAAAGCCGCGAGAGTTTTTTCTCCGGAGTAAAACTGGCAGGAAGGTTGGGCCAAACCCCAAGAGGCCCCAAGGCTTCCGGATAAAATTCCGAGGATGCCAAGCCAGGGCCACAAAAGATAGGATTTCAAGAAGCGCATTTTGGATTTCCCGGTAGGGCCTCCTGACGCATCGAAAATTTTATCACCGAAAATATAAAATTGATTTGATGTATAATCAAAAAATAACCATCGCCCACAATGCCATTTTCCAAATAAAACTGATGACAGACAATTTATCATATTCCGTCGGGGTTCTTCGCAGAATTTATGGGTTCTCCCTGGCCCTGCTGATGTTTTTCCTGGTCGGCGGAGCGGGTCTGGTGCGCGCTGAAAGCCCCGCCAGCACGGTGGCGGAATTACTGGATAAAATCAAGCAAACCCAAAATGACCCCAGTCTGTCCGCCGAGCAAAATCGAGCCAACAGAAAAACTTCCCAGGTGGCTCTCGGCTATTTGGACATACCGCGGATCAGTCAAAAAGCTCTGGGCAAACATTGGCGGACTCTGGACAAAAACCAGCAGGAGAGTTTTGTGCGACTTTTGAGCGAGCTGTTCATTTACGTGGCATTTCCCAATTCGGCAAGTTTTTTTGGCGAGCTGAAAATCAATTACGGACCTGGCCAATTGGCAGAGTCCCGCGCCACAGTGCCCCTGCAAGTGCATCACCAGCTGGAGGGAAATATCAATCTCGACTTTGTGTTGTGGCAAAGCCAAGACCGGTGGCGGGTGATCGACGTGGTTCTGGACGGCGTCAGCATGGCCAATAATCTACGATCCCAGTTTTCCAAAATCCTAAAAAAAAATAATTACGCCGAATTGGTGTGGCGTTTGGAAAAGAAACTGCGCAAAGTCAAAGGCTGATCCCTTAGCAGGGGAGGCAAATAGTCAGACTTTATCTTGCGCTCAACCATTGCGGAGCATAATTGCTGAGTTCAGCCATCTGCTCCCTCGTTAGAGGGCGGGATGTTTATGGTATCCTGCGCTTCATCTCATCGCAACTTGGGAAAAAATGAAAAAAATCGGCATGGTCAGCCTGGGCTGTCCCAAAAATTTAGTGGATTCGGAAGCCTTGCTGGGCGATCTCACGCGCCACGGTTATGAACTGACCCCAGAGGAGAGTGAAGCGGATATCATCATCGTCAACACCTGCGGGTTCCTGCAGGCTTCCGTGAAGGAATCCATCGACACCATTTTGGACATGGCCCGGCACAAGACCAGCGGAAAATGCCAGCAGTTGATCGTCACCGGTTGCTTGGCCGAACGCCACCCCGAAGAACTGCTGGCGGAAATTCCGGAAATTGATCACCTGCTCGGCACCAAACAATATCCGCTATTGAGAAGCCTGCTCGACGGCAACGGCACCGTGCAACAACGCAACCACGTTCACGAACCGGCGCAGTATTTTGAAGCGTACGGCGACCGCGTGTTGACCACGCCGTTTTATTCGGCCTACGTCAAAATTGCGGAAGGCTGTTCCAACAAGTGCGCGTTCTGCATCATTCCCAAACTGCGCGGGCCGATTGCGAGCCGGCCGTTGGCATCCATTGTCGAAGAAGTGCGGCGCTTGGCGGCAGGCGGAGTCAAGGAGTTCAACCTGGTGTCGCAGGACACCACCCTGTACGGTTACGATATTCGCATGAAAGACGGGCTGGTGCGTCTGCTCGACGCGCTTGCGGAGATCGACGGCGTGGCATGGTTGCGGTTGTTTTATTGTTATCCGACCGCGGTGAACGACGCGCTCATCGAAGCCGTGCAACGGATCGACCAAGTGTGCAACTACCTCGATGTGCCGCTCCAGCACACCCACGACTTCATGTTGAAACACATGATACGGCAGGAAACCGAACAGGGTGTGCGCCGCATGCTGGACACGCTACGCACCAGGATTCCCGGCGTGACTCTGCGCACCACGTTCATCACCGGGTTTCCCGGCGAGCGCGATGAGCACTTTCAACACATGGTGGATTTCGTGCAGGAGATGGAGTTCGATCATCTGGGAGTGTTCACCTATTCGGACGAACCGGGGACCACGGCTTACGATTTGCCCGATAAAGTGGATGCCAAAGTGGCGCAGGAGCGGAAAGACATCCTCATGGCCATGCAAAAGGACATCGTGTGTCGCAAGAACAAGGATCGTATCGGCGAGGTGCATCCCGTGCTGGTGGAAGGCCTGCAGGAGGATTGTCTGTTGACCGGGCGACTGCCGGTGCAGGGACCGGACATCGACGGCCAGGTGATCATTGAGAACAGTTCGGTGGAGCCCGGCGACATCGTGCCCATGCGCATCACCGGCGCCCTCGATTATGATCTTGTGGCCACCAGCGTGACGCCAGCTCCCTAGCGGGAGAGGCAGATAGCCTGACCTCTGTTTTATGGTTTACCGTTTTAGGGCGCAAGTGGAGTTTGACCTATTGCCTCCAGGTGCAACCTGGCCAGCGTGACGCTGGACCCAAAATAGTTCGCAGAGGTCGCAGAGGAAAAAAGAAGCAAGGGAGATGAGAAAAACGAAATGCCTCCCCAAATCCCTTCCTTGTTTCAAGGAGAGCTTTGCGTAACTCAAAAATTTTGAATTAGTTCCAACAACTTCGACGAGAGACCGATGTGTTCCCCCTTCTCCGAAGGGGGCTAGGGGCTTAGTCCTTATTCTAGTTGCCTCATTAATGAGGCAACATAAAACATAGATTCTTCGCTAACGCTCAGAATAACAATAAAGCCCTCGGGTTGTCACCCTCAGCCGCAGCGAAGAATGGCAGGGACAACGGGCTAAACTTTATGGCATCAACTAAAGGTGTGATCGGCATATTGACCGGTGGCGGCGATGTTCCGGGGTTGAACCCGGCTATCCGCGCCATCACCCTGCGCGCCATTCGCGAGGGCTACCAAGTCATCGGCATCCGTAAAGGGTGGGAAGGGCTGATTCATCTGGATCGCGACCGGCCTATCGCCGAGCAGGATTATTGTCAGGTTCTGACCGGGGAGATCGTGGACAAGGTGGGCCGTACCGGCGGCACTTTTCTGCACACCTCGCGCACCCAGCCTTCCAAAATATCAAAAAAGGACGTCCCGCCCCACTTGGCCGATGTTTACACTGCGGACGTGAACGATCTGACGCCGGAAGTGGTGAAAAACCTGGATTATCTGGGCATCGATACCCTGATTCCCATTGGTGGAGACGACACCCTGAGCTATGGCGTGCGCCTGCACGATCAGGGGTGCCGGGTCATTGCCATCCCCAAGACCATGGACAACGACGTTCCCGGCACCGACTACTGCATTGGTTTTTCCACTTGCGTGACCCGCACCATTGAACTGTGCCAGCAATTGCGGACTTCCGCCGGCTCGCATGAGCGGTTTTTGGTGGTCGAGGTGTTTGGCCGCTACGCCGGGTTCACCGCGCTTTTGCCCACGCTGGCGGGAGCGGCCCACCGGTGCGTCATCCCCGAGTACAAGTTCAATATAGAAGCGCTCGCCGAAATTCTGACCCAGGATCGGGATAAAAGTACCAGCAAGTATGCCATCGTGGTGGTTTCCGAAGGCGCCATGTTCGAGGGTGGGGAGCGGGTGTTTGAAGGCAGCGCCGTGGACAATTACGGTCATAAAAAACTGGGCGGCATCGGCGACCTGGTGGCCGCCCGGCTCAAGGAACTTTCACCCCGGTACAACCGGGGCCGGGAGGTGGGCGTCATCAACCAGCGGCTGGGCTACATTGTGCGTTCCGGGTCCCCGGATGCCCTCGACTCCATCGCCCCGGTGGTTTTCGGCAATTACGCCCTGAACCTCATCCTGGCGGGTAAAAGCGGGCGGCTGGTGGCGGTGCGCAACGGCAATTACATGGATGTGGATTTGAAGGAGGTCACCGCCAGCAAAAAAGTGGTCAACCTGGCCCAGCACTACAATACCGAACGCATGCGCCCCGATTACGAAAGCTTCGAAAACAAACCCCTGTTCATCACCAGTTGCGAAGATTAACCGGGCAAGGCCCGGAGCTAAAAGGGTCGAACTCCAATAATGTCCAGCATACTTCCAGAGTTCAGTCCCTTGCCTCTCTCGCCGGGAGCCTGCGGCTGGAGGCAATAGGTCAAACTCTTCCTGGGCTCAACAACGGTAACCATGAAATAAAGATCAGCTCTCTGTTGCCCCTGCTAAGGGGCCGGGCCAGGCCCGGAGCAAAATGGGCAGTCTATTATTTGCACTCAGTAACGGTGGTGCATGAGACGGAGGTCAGCTATCTGCATGCAGGGGCACCCTGCCTCCCTCTTTTTGAAGAGGGTTGGGGGAATTTTGTCACTCTGATGGCTCCGGCGCTTCGCCGGCGGGTTTCACTCTTGCTATGGGGGGGAGGGCTGTGGTAGGATTCGGCCACAGCCTTCTGTCGAAAAATTCGCCATAAAGGTTCATTTTTTATAAATGTTGTTCACTACGCACGCCTTTGGATCGCGCTCAGGGTGACCTTCGGGTTTTGGGTTCGAGAAGAAAGAGGCGGAGGCACAACCTAAACCAGACTGTTTAAGGAGATTACATGCCGGAAATTACCATGAAGCAACTGTTGGAGGCGGGAGTTCACTTTGGCCACCAGACCACCCGTTGGAACCCCAAGATGAAGCCGTACATTTACGGTGCCCGCAATGGCATCCATATCATTGATCTACAAAAAACCCTGAAAAAGTGTAAAGAGGCTGAAAAATTTTTATCGGAGTTGACGCAAGCGGGCAAAAAAATTCTATTTGTGGCCACCAAAAAACAGGCGCAGGAGCTCATTGCGGAGGAAGCCACACGCTGCGGGATGTACTACGTGAATCAAAGATGGCTGGGCGGCACGTTGACCAATTTTGCGACCATCCGAAAAAGTATCGACCGTTTGTTGGAGCTGGAACGTGAGGAAGAGGAAACCCAGTTCGAACAGCTCCGTAAAAAAGAAGGTCTCAACAAGCGCAAACAGATTGCCAAGCTGAACAAATTTCTCCGGGGCATCAAGCACATGAAGGGTCTCCCCGATGCGATTTTCATCATCGACACCCACAAGGAGAAGATTGCGCTAGCGGAGGCGGTCAAGCTGGGCATCAAAGTGGTGGCGATTGTCGATACCAACTGCGACCCCGACGGCATTGATTATCTGGTTCCGGGGAACGACGACGCTATTCGGTCGATCGGCTTGTTCGTCGGCAGAGTCGCGGACATTTGTATTGAGGGTCAGGAGATCTGCAACGCCATCCGCCGTGAAAAAGAGGCGGAGAAGGAAAAAGAAAAAGCCGCGGAGGCCGCCAAAGCCGCGGAGGTCGCGAAAGTAGCAGAAGCCGCCAAAGCGGCGGAAGCTGCCAAGAAAGCCGAAGCTGCCAAGAAGGTGGAAGCCTCCAAAGCGGCAGCTAAGGCTAAAGCAGAATCCAAGGTAGAAGCTAAAGCAGAATCCAAGGTAGAAGCCAAGGCAGAACCGAAAACGGAAGCCAAAGCGGAAGCCAAGAGTACTCCTGAGGCGGCGGGTCCGGATGCGGATGCCAGCGAAAGTACGGAAAGCGCGGTCACGGCCTCATAATCCCACGCACCCATCCCAAAGTTTTTTTGGGAAATCCATAAAATTAGTTGTTATTCGTTGCACGTTAAATTGGCGGAGACCGGCTTGGGTTGGCAGGGCCAACCGGGTTCGGGCGGTCAGCCTCAAATACAAAACCACGCCGCTGGCGGGCCAGGTGCTCCCGGGGGCCGCGGTATTTGTTCGGAACGTATAGGAGAAAAATCAGAATGGAAGTTACAGCTGCAATGGTCAAAACCTTGCGTCACCAGTCCGGCGCGGGAATCATGGAGTGTAAGAACGCCCTCAAGGAAACCCAGGGGGATGTGGAAGAAGCGATCACTTACTTGCGCAAAAGGGGCATAGCCAGGGCCGATAAAAAAGGCGACCGGGCGACCGGCGACGGGTCCGTCGGAACTTACATTCATGCCGGCAATAAAATCGGCGTTCTGGTGGAACTCCGCTGTGAAACGGATTTCGTGGCCAACACGGATGACTTTAAGGATTTGCTGAAAGACATTGCCATGCACATCGCCGCGGCCAAACCGCGATTCACATCGCGCGATGATGTCACGCAAGAGGTTGTGGCCAAGGAACGTGAGATTTATTCCCATCAGGCGCGGGAGTCCGGCAAGCCTGACAAGATTATCGAAAAAATCGTCGATGGTAAAATGGGCAAGTTTTATGAGGAAAATTGCCTTTTGGATCAGCCCTTCGTTAAGGATACGGACATTACGATTCAGGAATTGATCAAACACAAGATCGCCAAACTGGGTGAGAACATCACCGTGGGTGATTTCGCCCGTCTGGAAATTCCAAGATGACTGGCTCGGGCAAGATGCCGCGGCCGGTTTACAACCGGATTCTGCTAAAGCTGGGAGGCGAAAGCCTGGCCGACCAAAAGGCGGGTTTCGGAATTGACCAGGTCGCGCTCAATGGCATCGCCGAGGAAATCGTGGAAGCCAAAAACCTGGGGGTGCAGATCGCCATCGTGATCGGCGGCGGTAATATCCTGCGGGGAGCCACAGTCAGCAGTCTCGGTATGGAACGGGTCACCGCCGACTATATGGGGATGCTGGCGACCATCATCAATGCCCTGGCTCTGCAAAATGGTTTGGAAACTCTGGGTGTGCCGACTCGTGTGCTGAGCGCCATAGACATCCATCAGGTGGCGGAACCTTATGTCCGCCGCCGGGCGATACGCCACCTTGAAAAAGACCGTGTGGTGATCTTTGCGGCCGGCACCGGCAACCCGTACTTCACCACCGATACCGCCGCTTCCCTGCGTGCGATTGAAATCGAAGCGCAGGTGATTTTTAAAGCCACGAAGGTGGATGGGGTCTACTCGGCTGATCCCATGCTGGATCCGACTGCGACCAAATTTTCGGAACTGACCTATATCGAAGTTCTCAACAAAGGCCTCAAGGTGATGGATTCCACATCGGTCTCCTTGTGTATGGACAATAAAATTCCCATGATCGTCTTCAATGTGCGGGAAAAGGGCAGTATCAAAAGGGCGATACTCGGCGAAAAAATAGGAACGACGATAGGGGCGGCTTGAAATGGACGATCTCTTAAGCGAATCCGAAAGAAAAATGAAGGTCTCGGTGGATCACATGCGGATCGAACTGGGAAAAGTGCGAACGGGGCGGGCCTCGCTGGCTCTGGTTGAGGATATCAAGGTGGATTACTATGGCAATCCCACGCCCCTGGCGCAGGCGGCCACCCTGGCAACTCCTGACAGCAAAACCATCACCATCGCGCCTTGGGATGCTTCCCTGCTTCCCCTCATTGAAAAAGCCATCCAGACTTCGGATCTGGGTTTGAACCCTTCGAACGATGGCAAGCTCATCCGATTGACCATCCCGCCGCTGACCACCGAAAGACGCCAACAACTCGGCAAGGTGGTCAAAAAGTATGCGGAAGAAAGCAAGGTGGCTATTCGCAACGTTCGCCGTGAGTTCAACGACAAGTTGAAAGCGAAGGAAAAAGCCCACGAAATTTCTAAGGATGACGAAAAAAGAGGGCATGACCAAATTCAAAAAGTTACCGACAAGATCATCGAAGAAGTGGATCGCATCATTCAGGCCAAAGAAAAAGATGTCCTCGAAGCGTGACGAATGCCTTATAATATTTAAAGTGGGCCAAGTGAACCGGGTCCCCGTGCGGTAACCCATCGGCTTGTTTTGGAGGCTTCATCCTTGATCAACTCCCCCTTGATACAACAAATCGATTCCAAACGCCTGCCCCGTCACATCGCTATCATCATGGATGGCAACGGACGGTGGGCCAAGAAAAATTTTATGCCACGCGTGGAGGGGCACCGCCAGGGAGTCAAAACGGTCGACCGCATCGTGACCCTGTGTACCGAACTGCACATTGAGGCTTTGACCCTGTATTCTTTTTCGGGTGAGAACTGGAATCGGCCGCGGCCCGAAGTGAATGCGCTGATGAAAATTCTGGATCGTTACCTTCACCGGGAATTGGATCGCATGAACCGGGAAAACATCCGGTTCAACACCATCGGGTGCATCGACGAATTGCCCATCGACATTCAAAAACTCATTCGCCATGCGGAGGACTACACCCGCGCCAACGATGGGCTGATCCTGACATTGGCCCTGAGCTACGGTGGCCGCCAGGATATTCTTGAGGCGGTGAGGAAAATTGCCACCCAAGTCCGCGAGGGCAGTCTCGCTATTGAGGATATAGATTTCCCGGTTCTGGAAAGTTGCCTCTCCACCCACGACCTGCCCGAACCCGACCTGCTGATTCGTACCAGCGGCGAATTACGCATCAGTAATTTTCTTTTGTACCAGATCGCTTACACCGAATTGCATTACACCCGCGTCTTGTGGCCGGACTTCAAAGAGGAAGATCTCCTGACCGCGATCATCGATTTTCAAAAACGAGAGCGGCGATTTGGCATGACGCAGGAACAAATTGTGGAAGCCTGACCTGTCCGAGACGCCCCACCCCGCATGATTGACGTTGGGATTGCCTGAACATTCCGGAGCCTGTTGCCGGGCCATCGCCGGAATGGCATCCAGTTTTTAGGGAGTGCCCCATTAATTTTAAAACCGCATTCGAAAAACCTCTGGTGCAAAGAATAGCCAGTGCCCTGGTCCTGGTGCCGCTCGTCCTAGGCATCATCCAATACGGCTCGCCTGAATTGTTTGTGGTGCTGGTGCTGGCCGCGGTGCTCGGCGGGTGGCGCGAGTATGTGGAACTCTCCCGCAATATGGGATTTCAAGTTTATTCCTGGGTGGGTGCGGCTCTGTGCGTTCTCCTGGTCATTTGTTTTTACTTCAACGATTATTTTTCTCTCTGGGTATTGACCTCCCTGACGGCACTTTTCGTTGCCTGGTACGTTAAAGAAAACCAAATCAGCGGCGCTTTGGATCCCGTGGCCTATTCCTTCCTGGGCCTGATTTATGTGGCCGGGCTGATGGGCAGTTTCATCCTGCTCCGTCATCAGGAGCAGGCCAACCTGTGGCTGTACTTTTTGTTTATGATCATCTGGATCGGCGACACCGCCGCTTACTTTGTTGGCAAAATCCTGGGCCGTACCCGGTTGGTGCCTGAAATCAGCCCTGGGAAAACCGTGGAAGGGGCTATCGGCGGGCTGATCGGAAGCCTCGGAGCCGGCCTGCTCGCGCGCTACTGGTTTTTGCCGGAAATCCCTTTAACCCATTGTTTGATTATGGCTTTTTTATGCGGTACTATCGGCCAAATAGGCGATTTGGTAGAGTCTTTGCTGAAACGCAGTGCCGGCGTGAAGGATTCCGGCTCGGTGATTCCCGGTCATGGTGGTATTCTGGATCGGCTGGACAGTTTGATGTTTGCCGGTCCGGCTTTATACTGGTATCACCGGTTTTTTCTTTAATCCTGATGAAGCGTCATTTAAATTTCGGCCTCCATATATTGCAGATTCCAGGCAGTGAACGCAACCAGTTGAGGGCGGGCCTATGAAAAAAATATCCATTTTAGGCTCCACCGGTTCCATCGGAGTCAACACGCTCGACGTCATCGCCCGCCACCCCGATAAATTTGAAGTGTGGGCATTGGCGGCCGGCAGTAATGTCGCAGTCCTCGCTGAGCAGGTCAAAAAATTTAATCCGCAAGTGGTCTCCCTCTTCGACACGACCAAAATCCCCGAGCTCCGGGAAAAATTAAACGGCCATAAAGTGGAACTGGTGGCAGGCGAAGCCGGTTCCGTGCAAGTGGCGACGTTGCCGGAAGTGGACCTGGTGGTCTCCGGCATGGTCGGGTGTGCCGGGCTGGTGCCCACTTACGCCGCGGTGCAAGCGGGCAAGACCGTCGCCCTGGCCAACAAGGAAGCGCTGGTGGTGGCCGGCGCCTTGATGCTTGGCGCCTGCACCCGCAAAGACCAGATCATCCCGGTCGACAGCGAACACAGTGCCATCCTGCAAGCCTTGAACGGTGAGTCGCACGACCGCATCAAACGCATCATCCTGACTGCCTCCGGCGGACCGTTCCGCACCTACACTCTGGAGCAAATGGAAACCATCACCGTCGCCGAAGCGCTCAACCATCCCAACTGGGACATGGGGAGCAAGATCACCATCGACTCCGCCACCATGATGAACAAAGGGCTGGAGTACATCGAGGCGAAATGGCTGTTCGGGCTCGACACCCCGGTGGAAATCATCGTGCATGCGCAGAGCATCATCCATTCGATGATCGAGTTTGTCGACACCTCGGTGATGGCGCAGTTGGGCATCCCCGACATGCGCGTGCCGATCGCCTATGCGCTGTCGTATCCGGACCGGGTAACCTGCGATCTGCCGTCGCTCGATTTGGCGGCGATGACCAACCTGACATTTGAGGAACCCGACTTTGTGCGGTTCCCCTGCCTGCAGTTGGCGCACGATGCTTTGGAGATCGGCGACACCATGCCGGCCGTGTTGAACGCCGCCAACGAGATCGCCGTGCAGGCGTTTCTCGACCAGCACATCCCGTTCAAGGACATCGTGGAAGCCATTCGCATGGCCATGCACAATCACAAGTGCCAGCCGGTCGAAACTATAGAAGATGTCCTCGCCGCGGACCAGTGGGCCCGCGAAGAAACCCGCAAACTCATCACCGTCACCCACTAACCGGCCAAGCGCCGGAGCTAATGGCTGGAGCTATATAGTCGCTAACAGTTGTTGAGCTTAAGCCGATGTTTGACCTATTGTCCCCAGCCGCAGGCTGGCAGGGGAGGCACCCTCTAGCGAGGGAGGCAATTAGCGGAGCTTCAGTTTTATGCATCGCAATTATTGGGCGGCAGGCAGAGTTTGACCCCGTTGCCCCAGCCGCAGGCTGTGTCATTCTGAGCGAAGCGAAGAATCTATGTTTTCCGTGGAGGAACTCCGTTGTATAGAATTGGAAATGGTTACGACGTACACCGCCTGGTCGCGGGCCGCAAACTGATCCTCGGCGGGGTGGAGATCCCGCACAGCAAAGGACTCGACGGCCACTCGGATGCCGACGCGCTGTGCCATGCCTTGTGCGACGCCCTGTTGGGAGCCGTGGGAGCAGGCGATATCGGTCATCATTTCCCCGACACTGATCCTCAATGGAAAGGCATTTCCAGTTTGATCCTGTTGGAAAAAGTGGGCCAGCTGTGCGCCGAGCGCGGTTATAAAGTCGTCAACACCGACGCCACCCTCATCGCCGAAAAACCCAAACTCGCGCCGCATATTTCTGCGATGCAACAGAACATCGCCAAAGCCCTGAAAATTGTTGTGGGGCAGGTCAATGTCAAAGCCACCACCACCGAGACCCTCGGCTTCACCGGCAGACAAGAAGGTATCGCTGCCCAGGCCGTCGCCCTCCTCGAAAAAACGGAACCCTACAACTACTAAAATCTACTAATTAGTACTAAATTAGTAGTTTGAATAAGAACTCTTTCAGCACTAAAAAATATAAATAATGGAAAGGTTGAAAGTCCCTTTGGGGAGGCGGGTATTTTTATTTTCTTCAAGCGTTGCCTGGCCTCTTCCAAAATTGCGAATTTTATGCTAAATTCTCCCGTTCCGTAGCAGCTATTAAATGACATCCAAGTTTCTCGAAAATCCCGCCCTGGGATCGGATTCGGTGCAACCTCCAACTCATAATGATGGAATAACTCGTGGCTCTTGAGGATCGTGTTGTTATCACAGGCATCGGGCTGACTGCCCCGAACGGCAACTCGTTAACGGAGTACCGCCAGAATCTGCTGGCGGGCAAGTCCGGCGTGGTCAAGTTCGAGACCCGCTTCATGGGCGAGGTGCTGGCCGGGGTGTGCGATTTTGATGACCTCAAGTACCAGAAAAAAAAGGCTTTACGGCGTGGCACCCGGGCCGGGTCGATCGCTATTTACTGTGCCCGCGGAGCCATCGAAGATTCCGGACTCGATTTTGAAAACGCCGACAAGTCGCGCATCGGCGTTTATCTGGGCACCACCGAGCACGGCAATGTTGAGACCGAGAACGAGGTCTACAACATCAGCAAGTACGGTTACGACATCAAGTATTGGTCGCACCACCACAACCCGCGAACGGTGGCCAACAACCCGGCGGGCGAGGTGACGCTCAACATGGGCATCACCGGTCCGCATTACTCGATTGGTGCGGCCTGCGCGGCGGGCAACCTGGGCATCATCCAGGGCATGCAGATGTTGCGCTTGCAGGAGGTGGATCTGGCACTGGTGGGCGGGGTCTCGGAGAGCATTCACACGTTTGGCATTTTCGCCAGTTTCAAGAGCGAAGGCGCCCTGGCGGCGCACGATGACCCAGCCAAGGCGAGCCGTCCCTTTGATAAAAACCGCAACGGCATCGTCTGCTCGGAAGGCGGCTGTGTCTACACGCTGGAGCGTCTGCCGGACGCCGAAAAACGCGGCGCCAAAATCTACGGCGAGATCATCGGCCATGCGGCCAACTCGGACGCCTTCGACTACATATTGCCGGAGCCGGGGCGGCAGGCCGAATGCATGCGGCTGGCCCTCAAGCGGGCCGGGCTGACGGCGGACGCCATCGATATTTTAAATACCCACGCCACGGCCACCATGTTGGGGGACATTCAGGAGTGCAAGGCCGTCCGCGAGGTGTTCGGTAAGTGCCGGGGGGTGCGCATCAACAATACCAAGAGCTTCATCGGCCACACCATGGGCGCCGCCGGGGCTTTGGAGTTGACCGGCAACCTGCCATCCTTTGAGGATTCGATGGTGCATGCCACCATCAATCTCGATGATATTGACCCGGATTGCGCCCTCGATCAATTGGTGGTGAACACCCCGGAGAAAGTGGAACAGGTGAATATCATCATGAATAATTCGTTCGGAATGTTCGGCATCAACTCAGTTTTGATCGTCCAGCGCTTCCAAAAATAGGGTTGAAATTTGGGCGATTTTGCCCTAACATCGGGTTTTTAGGAGACTTTGCCGTATGACCAGGGACCAAGTTAGACAAGCCGTTCTCGATATCATCATCGATATCGCTCCGGACGAAGATTTCAGCGCCATCAAAGACGAGGAAAATCTGCGAGACCAGTTTGATCTGGATTCCATGGATTTTCTCGATATCGTGATGGAGCTTAGAAAACGTTTCAATCTGGAAGTTCCCGAAAAGGATTATCCGGAATTGATTTCCATGGCCAGTTCGGTCGAGTATTTGTTTCCCCGTTTGAAGGATTGGAAACTGGCCAGCTGAACGATTGCCCCCCTCCTCCCGTTTTCAATCTCCTTGGCATTTACTTGTTCCCCGGCATCTAATAAAATTGGACTATGAGATATGATGCGCTGATCATCGGGGCCGGGCTGTCCGGTCTGGCGGCGGGTATTCGGCTGGCGATGTTCGACAAAAAAGTATTGATCGTCGAAAAGCATGTGGAAATTGGCGGCCTCAATTCATTTTACACGCGCAAGCACCGCACCTTCGATGTCGGTCTGCACGCCATGACCAACTACACCCCTAAGGGTACGCGGTCCTCCCCACTGGGCAAACTCCTCAAGCAACTGCGCTTTCGTCACGAAGAATTTCGCCTGTGCCAGCAGGTCATGTCCGAAATCCGCTTCCCTGAAAAGGCGTTGCGCTTCACCAATGATTTTGGGTTTTTGGAGCAGGAGGTCGCCGAGCAGTTCCCCAGGGAGGCCGACGGCTTTCAAAAACTGGTGGCTCACATTCGCGCGTTCGACGAACTGAATTTGGACGACACTGAAAAAATTTCCTCGCGGAAAATTCTGGAGCATTACCTGAGCGACCCGCTGTTGATCGACATGTTGTACTGTCCCACTATGTATTACGGCAACGCCCGCGAAGGCGACATGGATTTTTACCAGTTCGTGATCATGTTCAAGAGCATCTTCATGGAGGGGTTCGCCAAGCCGGTGGGGGGCATGCCTTACATCCTCAACCTCATGCTCGACAAATACCAGACCCTGGGCGGCGAGATCCGAATGGGTTGCGGCGTGCAGTCGATCGCCAGCAAGGACGGCGAATTGCAGGCCGTGCATCTGGCGGATGGCGCCACCGTGCAGGCCGACAAAGTGATTTCGTCCGCCGGTTACGTCGAAACCATGCGTTTGTGCGATTCATGCGGGGAAGACGAAAAGCCGGACCGGGTGGGGCAGATTTCGTTTATGGAATCTTTGTTTGTGCTGGATCGGGAGCCGAAGGAGCTGGGTTTTGACAAAAGCATAATATTTTTCAGCACCCGCCCGCAATTCCATTATCGGGTGCCCGACACTTTGATTGATGTCACCAGTGGGGTGTTTTGTTGTCCCAACAATTTTGAATATCCCGAGCCTTTGGCGGAAGGCATGTTGCGGCTCACCAATATGGCCAGTTTTAAAATGTGGGACGGGCTGGTCCGCAAAGACTACCGGGCGGCCAAAAAAGAGCAAGGCCGCCGGGCGGTCGAAGCATTGCTGGCCTTTTTCCCCGATTTCCGCGATCATGTAATATATGAGGATGCGTTTACCCCGAAAACCATCCATAAATATACGGGTCACTTGAACGGAGCTGTTTATGGATCCCCTGAAAAAGCCAAGGATGGCCTCACCCCGGTAAAAAACTTGTTTATTTGCGGGACAGATCAGGGATTTTTAGGTATTATTGGGGCGACACTGAGTGGCATATCAATGGCCAACCGGCATGTTTTGCAGGCGGAGCCAAATCTCGAAAACGGGAGATCTTAATGGCAAAGGACTGGCTTAAAGGCGCCAAATCGGCATACGACACAATCGTGGTCGGCAGTGGGCTGGCGGGGTTGACGGCGGCCAACAAATTGGCAAAATTGGGTCACCAGGTGCTCATTTTGGAGCACCATTACAATTTGGGTGGACTCGCCACCTGGTTCAAGCGCAAGGGCGGGCATATCCTGGATATTTCCCTGCACGGGTTTCCCATTGGCATGGTCAAGACCTGCCGGAAATATTGGACCCGGGAAATTTCCGAATCCATCATCCGCCTTAAAAACATCCGTTTCGACAATCCTCAGTTTTCCTTTCTCACCAGTTTCGACAAGGCCGATTTCACTCGTGTGATGAAAGACCAATTCGGCATTCTGCAAAAAACCATCGACGATTTCTTCAAAACCGTCCGCGCCATGAATTTTTACGACGACCTGTCCATGACCACCCGGGAGTTGTTCGAGCAGTTTTTCCCGGGGCGCAACGATGTGCACCGCCTGTTGATGGAACCCATCACCTACGCCAATGGGTCCACGCTGGACGACCCGGCGATCACCTACGGCATCGTTTTTGCCAATTTTATGGACAAGGGAGTGTACACCTTCCAGGGCGGCACCGATCAGCTGATTAAAAAGATGAAAAAGGAACTGCTCAAAAATGGGGTGGACATCCGCAACCATTGCATGGTCGAAAAAGTTCTGGTGGAGGATCGCACGGTGGTGGGCGTGCGCACCAACGGCCGGGAAATTCACGCCAAGACGGTGTTGTCCAACTCCAATCTGCTCAGCACGATTCATAAGCTGACCGGAGACGAGCATTTCAGCAAGGAATTTCTGGAAGAGGTTAGCAAGGTGCGGTTGAACGACAGCAGTTGCCAGGTTTATATCGGGATCAAAAAAGGCGAAAAAATAGAAAACGTCGGGGATCTGTTGTTCACCTCTCAGGAAGAAGAGTTTAAATCGGAAAGCCTGCTGGAGCCCGAAACCACGAGCCGGACGTTTTCTTTTTACTATCCGGAGATTCGGCCGGGGGCCAACCGGTATTCCATTGTGTCTTCCACCAATGCACGTTTCAAGGATTGGGCCAACCTGAGCCGGGCGGAATATGAGAAGAAGAAAGATCGGTTGATCGAGAAAACTTTGAAGGCACTGGAAAAATATGTGCCGGATATCCGTCAAAAAATAGGCCATTTGGAAGCCTCGACCCCCCTCACCTTCAAGCGCTACACCAAACATCCCGGCGGCGCGTCTTTCGGGACCAAGTTTGAAGGGTTGCAGGTGAGCCGGAATTTGCCCAAACAAATTGCCGGGTTGTTCCACGCCGGTTCGGTGGGCATCATCATGTCGGGTTGGCTGGGAGCGGCCAACTATGGAGTGATCGTGGCCAATGAAGTGGACAAATTTCTGCACCACCTGCAACACCAGCCCGAAACCGAATTGGAAACAGCCAATGTTTGACCCGGTGACCTCCTCCGACTGCGCGTCGGCCTGATCCCCCCAATCCCTCACCGATTCCATGTCATTCAATTTTAAAGATCAAACCGCGATTGTGACCGGAGGCACCCGGGGCATCGGTCGCGCTATATCCGAGGCTTTTTTGGCGGAAGGCGCTCAAGTCATCGCCACC
>SMVS01000003.1 GCA_004357435.1 Nitrospina sp.
GGGCGTCGTGGTGCTGGTGGGGAAAATGGAAAACGAGATCATGGAAATCGAAGACCCGGAAGAACGCCAGGCCTTTCTCGAGGAACTCGGCTTGCAGGAAACCGGGTTGGATCGGATGATCCACGAGGGTTACCGGGTGCTCGATCTATGCACATTCTTCACCGTTGGTGAAAAGGAAAACCGCGCCTGGACCATCCCCAAAAATTCCCGGGCACCGCAAGCGGCGGGTAAGATTCATACCGATTTTGAAAAAGGTTTCATCCGCGCCGAGGCCTATAACTTTGACGATCTCGTCAAATATGGCTCAGAATCCGCCGTCAAGGAAGCCGGACAACTGCGCGTCGAAGGCAAGGACTACGTGGTGAAAGACGGTGACATCCTGCACTTTCGATTCAACGTGTGAAAAAATTCAACCCCAGATGAAAACCCAGATCCTTCCTCCCCTTACCAAGGGGAGGATACAGAAGGGGTGGTTGGTCACTCTAAGTTCGTCGATAAACTCAAGGTAAACTCTGCGAAGAACCTGGGCTTATGCAAAACCCTTGTTCAAAAGGGACGATGGTGGGTTCACCTCTGGCGTCATGCTCCGCCGGTGTTGAACGCACGCGGAGTTTGGCCTCTCACTTCCAGCCGCAGGCGGGTTAAAGGGCTTTGTTCCGGCGGCGTTCGTACACTTTCCAGATGCGGACCGCAGCTTGCCGTTGCCGTGTGGTGCCGCCGTTATAAATCTGAGTCAAATCCTGCCCGGTGATTCGAGTCAGCACGATACTCATCACATCGGTCACCACATCGGGGCCGTAGTGAATCAAGCCCTCGCCCCCCGCCATCGGTTCCAACGTGATCTTGCGGATGGCCAAACGCCTCGCGTCATCCATGTGTTTGATAATGGCCGGCATCGCTTCCACTCCCAACCCGATCAACGTATTGTAAATCGCCTGCGCCTCGCCTGGTTGGGTATCGCGATCCACCATCATCTTCACCAACAGCGCCACCTGCGATTCCAGGGCCAAATCGTGCGTCGCAAAATAAAGATCGCTGTCCCGGATGAGCTGTTCCTGCAGTTCCAATTCCAGCCTGACTTTTGAGGTCAAATCCTCGCTCGCGGCCTGAACCGTTTGCGGAGAATACGCGGCCAGGTAATAATTCTTGCCAGAAGATTGCAGGAACAAAATCGCCTCCCTCTCGTGCAGCGCCACCAACTGCTCGCGCGTGAACCCGCTATACTGCTCCGTAGCGGTGTAGTAGCGAAAGGTCAGGTCGTTGTTCGCCAGCGATCCTTTATAGATGTTGTGGACAGCGACGGCCACCGGCAGGTACACGTGGTCGCCGGTTTCCCCGGCAGAACGGATAAGATCAACCGGCACCGTTATTTTTCCTTCCGCAATCAGGTGACTGCTCGCCACCAGTTGCCAGAAGGCAATGTCGTCATTGCCGAATCCCGCGGTGGGAACCCATAGCGTCAAAACAAAAATTAAAGTTTTAAAATAAGCCTTCATTTTACCTCTTAATATTTTTCCAAAAGATTCACGCCATCCAACGTAACGTTAAACCTCAAAGTGAACTCTGGCATCCTGCCCAACCCCTGCTGAGTGCTACTTCCGTTGGACCTATTGCCCGCGGCGGCTCGCCGCCCAGCCTGGGACCAGGCTTCGCGGGGTTTTGCCGGCGAGTGCGTCGATCACGTTATCCGCCACCAACAGCGCCATCCGGTCGCGCGTCTCGACGCTGGCGCTCCCGATATGCGGCAGGATCATCAGGTTGTCGAGTGCAGTCATGCCCGCACTCAGCGCCGGTTCGTTTTCAAACACGTCCAGCGCGGCGCCGGCAATCCTGCGATTTTGGAGCGCTGTGACCAACGCCTCATCGTCCACCACCTTACCGCGCGCAGTGTGAATGAGAATCGCCGTCGGTTTCATCATCTCAATTTGCTCCTGGCCGATCAAGTGCCGGGTGGCATCGGTCAAGGGCACATGCAGGGTGACGAAATCGGACCGCTTGAGCAACTCCGGCAGAGTCACAAATTCGGCGTTCAGGTTTTTCTCTTCCGCCGTTGGCAAACGATGCCGCTGGTGATACAACACGGACATTTTGAAGCCGGCCGCACGCCGCGCCACCGCCCGGCCAATTTCCCCGCACCCGATCACGCCCAGCGTTTTCCCAAAAACGTCATTGCCGAGGAACAGTTTGGCCTGCCAACCGTGGAACTGTCCTTCACGGGTGTAGCGGTCGGCGGGCACAATCTGCCGGGCGGTGCCGAGGATCATGGCCCAGGTCAAATCCGCCGTGGTCTCGTGCAAAACACCCGGCGTGTTGCTCACCCAGATACCTTTTGCGTGCGCGCGCGGCACGTCGATGTTGTTGTAGCCGGCCCCGTAATTGGCAATGATTTTTAAATCCGCGCCACGGTCGATGACCCCGGCGTCCATTTTGTCCGTCAGGTAAGTGATCATGGCCTGGCTGGATTCCGCGCGCTGGATCAACTCCGCCGGCGACAGGGAATCGCCTGATCCGTTGTATCGCACGTCAAACCGGGAGCGCAGAACCTCCAGGGCGGGTTCCGGAAAGATGTGGGTCACGGCAACAGTCGGTTTCATATGGATACGCTTTCTGAGGCGGAGTACCTCCGCAGTTAATTGTCAAAACTCTATCTTGCGCTCAACAACGGTGAGGCATGAAGCTGGAGTTCAGCTAATTGCCTCCCTCGCGAGGGGGTGCCTCCCCTGCCAAGGGGCAACGGGAAATAGAGTTCATCATATTATGAAAATTTTCTGTTCCATGCCACCTTCAATTGCCGGGTTCGCGGTTTCTGGGTGATCCCGAGCCGGAGTTGATGTAAAATTGATGAACGTTGCAGATCAACAAAAATTTCAGGGGATTTGAGACCGGGCCAAGGTGGCATTAATGATGTTGCAAATCAACGAAATATTAAAAAGTATTTAAGCAAAGTTGAGGTGGGATGAGCCGTGTTACAAATCAACGAAATTTTCCAAGGATTTGAGACCGGGCAAAGGTCACAATGATGATGTTGCAGGTCAATGAAATTTTCAAAAGTATTCAGGGCGAGTCATCGCATGCCGGCCTTCTGTGCGCCTTTGTGCGGCTGACCGGATGCAATTTGCGGTGCACCTGGTGCGATACCGAGTACGCATTTCACGCGGGCAAAAATATGTCGATCGATGAGATCGTCCGCACCGTGGACAGCTACGGCCTATCCCTGGTGGAGATCACCGGCGGCGAGCCGCTGTTGCAGGATGGCGTGTACGATCTCATGCAGGCCTTTCTCGCCAAGAATTATCAAGTCTTGCTGGAAACCGGCGGGTCCTTGCCTCTGGACCGGGTGCCTCACCAGGTCATCAAAATTGTCGATCTCAAATGTCCTGGGAGCGGCGAAGAATCCAAAAATCTGTTCAGCAATCTGGACCTGTTACAACCCACTGACGAGGTGAAATTCGTGATCCTCGACCGGGCCGATTATGAATGGAGCAAACAAATCATGGCACAGTATGGCATCCATAAAAAAGCGCAGGTGCTGTTTTCACCGGTGTACGACAAGCTGGCCCTGAAAGACCTGGCGGAATGGGCGCTGGCAGACAACCTGCCGGTGCGCCTGCAAACCCAGTTGCACAAGGTGGCCTGGGGCAAGGACACCATTGGCGTGTGAAGGCTTCCCCCGGTCCGGCCCATTTTTAAACTCTCCAAAATTTCGGCTCCTTATGTTGAAAAATAAAAAGACCGTAAAAATCCGAGGAGCGCTCCTCGATTGGTACGACTCGGAAAAACGCGACTTGCCGTGGCGCCAAACCCGCGATCCCTATTCCATCTGGGTTTCAGAAATCATGCTCCAGCAGACCCAGGTGCAAACCGTCATTCCTTATTACCGGCGGTGGATGCGGGCATTCCCCACGCTTCGCCGGCTGGCCAAAGCTCCCGAAGAAAAAGTTCTCAAGCTCTGGGAAGGGCTCGGATATTATTCCAGAGCGCGCAACCTGAAAAAAGCGGCGCAGAAAATACAACAGGATTTTAACGGTGTGGTGCCGGAGAATTACCAGGACATCCTCAGCCTGCCGGGCATCGGCAAATACACGGCCGGGGCGATCCTGAGCATCGCCCACGATCAACCTTTACCGGTGTTGGACGGCAACGTCAAACGCGTGTTGGCCCGACTGTTCGCTCTCAAGGAAAACGGCGCCAGTGGCCGTTCTGAAAAACGGCTTTGGCAAGTCGCCGAAGATTTTTTGCCGGACACGCGCCCGGGAGATTTCAACCAGGCGGTGATGGAGTTGGGTGCCACCGTGTGCCTGCCGAAAAATCCGATGTGCCCGCTGTGCCCTCTAAAAAAATATTGCGCGGCAAAAAAACTGGGAGACCCCGAAAGATTTCCGCCGCCAAAACCGCGCACACCCGCCAAAAAAATTGAAGTCAGCGCCGCGGTCCTGCAACGCGGGAAAAAAATATTCATTCAACAGCGGCTCCATGACGGACTCATGGGTGGGCTGTGGGAATTCCCCGGCGGCAAACGGGAAAAAAACGAAACTCCGGAGGACTGCCTGGTGCGCGAAATTCGGGAAGAATTGGGAATCGATATCCGCATTTCTGAAAAATTGATGGTCATCAAGCACAGTTACACCCGGTTCCGCGTCACTCTGCATGTGTTCCGGGTGCGGCTGGGGACGGGCCGCCTCAAGCCCACGCAATGCGAGCAATGGCAATGGGTGAACCATGAGGAGCTGAATTCCTACACATTTCCCGCCGCCAATGGCAAAATTGTAAAGTACCTGACCCAAAACGGCCGCGTGTAAAATTCTTTCGGCCTTTCACCCAGATATTTATGGATAAAAATCTCACATCCCGTGAAGTCACAAAAGTCATCCTGGTCGGTGCCGCCTGGAATTTGTTTTTAGCGGTCATCAAGATCGCCGGGGGGATTTTTGGAAAAAGCGCGGCGATGATGGCCGACGGCGTGCATTCTCTTTCCGATTTATTGACGGACGGAGTGGTCCTTTTTACCTATCGCATCGGACAAATGCCCGCCGATGAAAATCACCCTTATGGCCATGGCCGAGCGGAAACCATCGGTGCCACACTCATTGGGTCGATCATCATCCTCGCCGGACTGGGCCTGGTATTCGAGGCCTGGCAAACGATCTCCCAGGGTTCCGAAAACGTTCCGGAGGTTTGGGCGATGGCCGCCGCGGCAGTTTCCATACTTATAAACGAGGGGCTGTTCCATTACACCCGGTCCGCTGGAGAAAAAAGCCATAGTCCCTCCCTGATGGCCAATGCCTGGCACCACCGCTCCGATGCCTTCTCTTCCATCGCCGCTTTGGTCGGCATCGGGGGCGCCATAGCCGGAGTGCCGATCATGGACCCGCTGGCCGCCGTCGTGGTCGCTATCATGGTCGGCAAGGTCGGTTACAACATCGCTTTCAGCGGATTGAGTGACCTGATGGACACCGGGCTGAGTGAAAAGATAACCAGGGAAATTGAATCCTCCATCGACAACATTCCCGGCGTGGTGCGATCGCATAATTTACGAACGCGCAAGATCGGCGGTGAAATCATGATGGACGTGCATATTCTGGTGGACCGGCAGGCGTCGGTCACCGAGGGACACACGGTCGCCGAAAGTGTGCGCCGCCAACTGATTAAATCTTTCGACAATGTGCGGGATGTGCTGGTGCATGTAGACACGGAAGACGATGCCGACTTTGAGCCGCTCTACTGGACGAATCGGGAGGAGTTGCAACGGCAGGCCGAGCCGATCATCGCGTCGCTCGACGGCATCAAGGCCCTCACCCGATTGCACACGCATCACTACAACGGGGAAATCACTTTGGAAGTTTTTGTGAAACTTGAGGACGGAATGAATACCGATCAAACCCGCCAAGTGATTCATTCCCTGAAATCCCGCTTGGAGGATCTCGACCATGTGGATGAAGTGAACGTATTTATTGATATGAACTGAAACACCGACCCACAATGAAATGAGGACGCCATGGCAATTTGTATGACCGCACGCTACCGGGTGCAACCGGAAATGGTGGAAGAATGCAAACGCACCATCATCGATTTTGTCAAATACATCCGCATCAATGAGCCGACCAC
>SMVS01000045.1 GCA_004357435.1 Nitrospina sp.
CCCGGCGCTTGGTGACGGCTTTGGAGAGCGGCTTGGTTTGTAGATGTTCGAGTTCTTTTTCAATCAACACCGACTGCTTGGTGATCATCAACAAGATGTTCTGTATTTTTGTTGAATCTGAAACCTCCGCGGGGGGTGCGTCCGTTGCCTCCTGGGAAAAAGTCGGGGAATGGAAAAAACAGGTCAGTATCAAGATGAAAAGGAAACCCGCTGGTATTTTTCCCTGAGAAATGTTTTGCGCCTTTGGCGTTTTCAATTGGGATTTCATCCCGGCACCAGGTTAAAGTTTTTTGAATATTCGTTCCAGAGTACGGATTAGTTTGTCTATGTCTTTGCGGGTGACGATCAGAGGCGGTATGAATCGCAAAGTTCCAGGACCCGTCGCGTTCACCAGAAACCCAAGTTGCAGGCATTCCCGGGCGACTTCAGGCGCGGAAGCCTCCACCAAATCCATGGCTAAAATCAGCCCCATGCCCCGCACCTTGCCCACTGCCGGGCATTTCTGGGACAACTCTTGCAATTGAGAAAGAAAGTATTGGCCGGTTTTTTGAACCTGCCGGAGAAACGATTTTTGAGACAGGACCTGAAAAGCGGCCAAGGCGGCGGAACATGCCAGAGGGTTGCCGCCGAACGTACTGCCATGGGTGCCCGGCCCGAACGATCGGGCCACCTTGTCCGTGGCGGCGAGGGCGCCAATCGGAAACCCGCACCCGAGGCCCTTGGCCAGAGTCATGATGTCCGGCTTGATGCCAAAATTTTCATAGGCGAACAAAGTTCCGGTGCGGCCGAACCCGGTCTGCACTTCGTCCAGAATCAAAAGAATTTTTTTCCGGGTGCAAAGCGCTCTCAATTCTTTAAGATATCGCTTGTGCGGAATGTTCACGCCGGTCTCACCCTGAATCGGTTCGACCATCACCGCGCAGGTTTTGGAAGTGATGGCTTGCTTCACCGCCGCCATGTCGTCAAAAGGAACGTACTTGAACCCCGGCAACAGGGGACCGAAACCTTTTTGGATTTTATCCTGGGGCGTGGCGGCCATCGACCCCAGGGTTCGTCCATGGAAAGCCTGTTGCATGGTGATGATTTCGTAGCGCGCCTTTTCTCCCCGATCATAAAAATACCGCCGCGCCAGTTTGATTGCTCCTTCATTGGCTTCCGTGCCGCTGTTGCAAAAAAATATTTTTCCGGCAAAACTCCGCTGGGTTAATTTTTGAGCCAGAAGAGATTGCGGCTCAATGTGGAACCAGTTGGAAACATGCATCAATTGACCGGCTTGTTTGCGGATGGCGGTCACCACTTTTGGATGGCAATGACCGAGATTGTTGACAGCGACGCCGGCGAGGAAGTCCAGATATTTGTTGCCCGCTTTATCCCAGACGTGCATGCCCTTGCCTTTGACCAATACGATGGGGTACCTTCCGTAATTTTGAAAAACGTGCTGGTCGGTCAGCTTGATGATGGCTTCATTTTTTTTCATGGTGCACGGCAGTTTTTCAATTGGAGGTCGAAGGGGTTCCGGATCTGTGATATTTTATTTGTACTATCAGGCTCATTAGAATGATAAAAAATTCGATCCCATTATATATAATTTCGGGGGAAATAGGTGGGCACGGCACTTTTAAAAAAAATGGTGGAAGGCTTGTTTCCCCGCCTCTGTGTGGGTTGCGGTCTGGCCCGTGAAGGCGGAGGGGAGCACTTGTGTCCTCTGTGCCAGGATTATATCGAACTGATTGCAGAGCCGCATTGCCAAACCTGCGGCATACCGGCGGAAATCGATTACGAATACCCCACGGAAGATTTCCAGTGTGGACTCTGCCAAAAGGCAACCTTCCATTTTGACCGGGTACGTTCTCTGGGAATTTACGATTCCGTTTTAAAACGGCTGATTCATTTTTTCAAGTACCGAAAACAACCCGGTGCTATTCAGGAAATAAAGCCGCTTCTAAAAAGTCATTTTCAAAATGATGCTCAAGCGTATGAAGGCTTTCATGTGGTCTCTGTGCCTCTGCATTTCAACAAACTCAAGGAACGAGGTTTTGATCAATCCTTTGTCCTGGCCCAGGCGGTGGCGCAGGTATTGAACCTTCCCATTTTGGTGCGGCCGATTTCTCGGATTCGTGAGACTCCGCCCCAGGCTAAACAGAGTCGCGCCGAGCGGGCAAAAAATGTCTGTGGGGCTTTTCAAGTGATGCCGCCGGAAGGTGTGGCAGGAAAAGATGTTCTGCTGGTGGACGATGTTATGACGACCGGGTCGACCGTTAATGAGGTGGCCCGGGTTTTGAAACGGGCGGGAACCCACTGTGTCCATGTGTTCACTTTGGCTCGGGCCTGATTGCGAGCCTCGTCTGGCCAACCCTTTCACTACATGGGCATGGGAAGAACCCACCAGGCGAGGATGCTGGCTATGTAGCCCAGGGCGATCACCCAGATCCATTTCAGGTGAGACAGAAAGGTGTAATTTTTTCGATCCACGCCCATGACCGCCACCCCGGCGGCCGAGCCGACGGAGAGTAAACTCCCACCCACTCCGGTGGTGAGGGTGATGAGCAACCATTGACTGACTTCCATCGTGGGGTCCATTTTCAAGACGGCGAACATCATCGGTATGTTATCGACAACGGCGGAAATGATGCCCACAATTATGTTGGACCATGTGGGACCGAGGGTGCCGTAAAGGAGATCGCTGGTCAAGGCCAGATACCCTATGTATTGCAGGGCGCCCACCCCGGTGAGCACGCCAAAGAAAAACAGCAGAGTGTCGAATTCGACCGAAGAGATTTTGCTGAAGATGTCAAAATACCCAGGGGACTGCTTGCGCCTGTCGCCCGAAGAATTGATTTCATTCGGAAGGGGTTTGTCGCCCCATCGCTTCAGGTAATACCCGAAAAGCATCAAGGCGCTCAGACCCAGCATCATTCCGAGAAAGGGTGGCAGGTGGAGAAACTGATGAAAACTCACCGCCGTGGCGATGGTGGCCACTCCCATGAATATAATGAACCGTGCGCCGGACTTGAGATGAATCTTCTCCAAGGGGCACTGCGGGTTTTCGTTGGGAAGATAAAAATACATAATGCTGGCCGGAACCAGCCAATTGATCAACGAAGGAATCATCAAATAGGCAAATTGCAGAGTGTCGACCTTACCGGCCGTCCAGACCATCAACGTCGTGATGTCGCCAAAGGGACTCCAGGCGCCTCCAGCATTGGCGGCCACCACGATATTGACAAACGAGATCACGATGAATTTGGAATTGCCGCCGCTGACCGCCAACGCGACTGTGGACATCAACAGGGCGCTGGTCAGGTTGTCAGCCAGGGGAGAGAGCAGGAAGGTGATGGCTCCTGTGACCCAGAACAGTTGCCGGAATCCGAGGCCTTTATTGAGTAGCCAGGAGCGCAGAGCATTGAACACATTCCGTTCGTCCAGGGTATTGATATAAGTCATGGCCGCCAGCAGGAAAAAGAACAATTCCCCGATTTCACCAATCAGTTCTTTTACGAACTCCTCGGAGTGGCTGGTTCCGACATGGTTCCTTTCATACAACCCAATGATGAGCCACATCAGGCACCCGGCGAAAATCAGCGGTTTGGATTTCCGCATATGAATTTTTTCTTCCAGGACGACCAGGGTGTATGCCAGAAAAAATAAGGCAAGACAAAGGTAGCCAGCCCAGGAGGTGACCATTGGTGACACGTGAAGCTCCTTTAAAAGAGAGGCACTGTTATAAATAAAACGGTTCAGGCGTGGTGGCGATTGGCGGTCATGAAATTACAACCGGTGATTCGAAAGAACCCGAGCCCCCAAATTTGAGGGGGCATTTTAGCATTAAATTTCCAAAAATTTTTATTACCAAAGTTTTTTTTGCCGTGTTCTGAATGGTGAATGATGCCGCAGGGTGATTTTCTGTGGAGCTTTTTTGGCAGGGAGGATTGCTTATTCGCCCGGCAACAGGTTCTTGCGGGAGACGGCCAAACCGCAAACTTTCCATGCTTTCCAAAAGTATTTTGAAAATGTAAGGGTAGCGGCGCGCCAGCGACCAATTGAAAGTGATTGAATTGTGCAAGCTTTTAAAATATAAAGACTTAGGGCTGTTTCGGTAGTCGAATTAATATTGACTGTGATTGAAACTGTGTTAACATTGGTGCGTTTAACGCTCCGGAGGACATGTCTTTTTTTTTAAAGAAGGTTGAGCTGGAAATTTGCCCGCCAAAGAATATTTAGCTGATTGCAAAAAATTCATTGACGAGTCAGTGCCGCGATACCTGCCTGAGAAAACGGCGTATCCCGGTAGCATTCATGAGTCGATGCATTATAGCCTGTTCGCCGGGGGAAAGCGGTTGCGGCCCAGCCTGTTGATCGCCGCGGCAGAAGCGGTGGGAGGTAGCAGATATGATGTCCTGCCCTTTGCAGTCGCCACGGAATTCCTTCACACGTACACGCTAATTCATGACGATCTGCCCGCACTGGACAATGATAGTTTGCGGAGGGGCAAGCCGACCAACCATAAAGTGTTTGGCGAGGCCATCGCCATTCTTGCCGGGGACGCACTTCTGACTCAGGCCTTTGTGCTGATGACCGATTCCTTGAGGATGGAAAACATCCCTCAAAAAAATCTGTTGAGAGCTTCGCACGATATGGCCAAGGCGTTGAGTTCAACGGGAGTGATCGGTGGCCAGGTGGTTGATTTGGAGTCCGAAGGGAAACCGATTGACGCGGGAACCCTGGAGTACATTCATATTTACAAAACAGGGTTTTTCTTTAAGTCCTGTGTTCGATGTGGCGCGATATTGAGCCAGGCCACGTCATCGCAAATAAAGGCTCTGGCCAGTTTTGGGGCTCACATCGGGCTGGCGTTTCAAATCATTGACGATATTCTGGATATCACCGGCGACAAGGAAAAGTTGGGGAAAGATATCGGCAGTGACATTCAAAATAAAAAGGCAACTTACCCTGCGCTCTTTGGCCTCGAAAAATCGAAGGCCAAGGCAGAAACGCTGGTGGATCAAGCCATTGTCTGTTTGGAAAATTTCGATGAGCGAGCCAATCCTCTGCGAGAGATAGCCCGTTTTTTTATACAAAGAACCTTTTAATCATGGAACCGTATGAGTAAGTTTTTATCAGGGATCAAAAGCCCTAAAGACTTAAAAAGCCTCAAACGAGAAGAGCTTCCCGTGCTTGCTCTGGAAATACGGGACAAGCTATTGGAGACGGTTTCCAAAACGGGGGGGCACTTGGGTTCCAATCTGGGCGTCGTCGAATTGACCTTGGCCCTGCACTATGTGTTTGACAGCCCCAGAGACAAGTTTATATGGGATGTGGGCCATCAGTCTTACGTTCATAAATTGCTGACCGGACGGTTGGAAAGATTCGATACCATCCGTCAATACGATGGCCTGAGCGGTTTCACCAAGCGGGAGGAAAACGAACACGACCACTGGAATTGTGGTCATGGCGGAACCTCCATTTCCGCCGCGCTCGGCTTTGCCCTGGCACGCGATCTGAAAAAAGAAACGAGTGAAGTCATCGCCATCATCGGCGATGGATCCATGACGGCGGGGATGGCTTTCGAGGGACTGAACCATACCGGTCATTTGAATACAAATATGATTGTCATTTTGAATGACAATGAGATGGCCATTGCGCCCAACGTCGGTGGCATGTCCGCTCACTTGAGCCAGATCATGACCGGTCAGGTGATGCGCAAGATCAAAGGGGAGATCGATCAAATTCTACTTTCCATCCCCGGTATTGGGGAGAAAATTTCCCGTTACGCACATAAAATTGACGATGCTATTAAAGGCGTGTTCATTCCCGGCCGTTTGTTTGAAGATCTCGGGTTCCGCTATGTGGGGCCGCTGGACGGGCATGACACCGATGTCTTGATCGATGCTTTGGAGGCGTTAAAAGGACCCAAAGGGCCGACTTTGGTTCATGTGATCACGCGCAAGGGCAAAGGCTACAAAGCGGCCGAGGAAAAGGCCGATGTGTGGCACGGGGCCTCTCCGTTTGACATCAAAACGGGCGTCTTCCATAAAAAGGTTTCCAATCCGGCGTACACGGCAATTTTCGCCGATGCGTTGATTGAGTTGGCTGAAAAGGATGAAACGATAGTTGGCATCACCGCCGCCATGCCTTCCGGCACCGGGATCAGTAAATTTGAAAAACGGTTTCCAGAGCGGACTTTTGATGTCGGCATGGCTGAACAGCATGCGGTCGATTTCGGCGGCGCGTTGGCCCTCTCCGGTATCCGGCCGGTCATTGCCATTTACTCCACATTCCTGCAAAGGGCTTACGATCAGGTAGTGCATGACATCTGCCTGATGAACATCCCGGTGACTTTTGCGATGGATCGGGCGGGCGTGGTCGGAGAAGACGGCGCCACGCATCAGGGATTTTATGACATCGCCTATCTCAGAACTCTGCCCAATATGGTGATCATGGCGCCGAAGGACGAAAACGAATTGCGCCACATGTTGAAAACGGCTATCTACCATCCGGGTCCCGCAGCTTTGCGTTATCCCAGAGGAGCGAGCCTGGGTATTCCCATGGACGCGGAAATCAAGGAACTCGAAATCGGTAAAGGCGAAGTGCTCCGTGAGGGGACGGATATCAGCTTGGTGGCTTATGGCCACATGGTTTACCCGGCAATGGAAGTGGCGCAAATGCTTGAGAAAGACGGCGTCAGTGTTGGGGTGATCAATGCCCGGTTTGTGAAACCGCTGGACGCGGATCTCATCACCCGCTACGCCCGTGCTTCCCGCTGTGTTGTGACTTTGGAGGAGCATTCCGTGCAAGGTGGATTTGGCTCGGCGGTATTGGAAGCCCTTCATGAAAATATCCTCCATCCGGTTGCTGTGAAGTGTATTGGGGTCGGCGACAGAGTGGTCGAGCATGGCGCGCCGAAACTGCTTCGAAGAGATTTAAAACTGGATCTGGAAGGGATCTTCGATACGATACAGAAATTTTATAAGGAAGTGATTGCGGAGAGTGCCTCCGTTGCCACCAACGGCAGTAAAGTGCATCAGGGAAACGGCGGCAAGAAAAGTTCTTCCTCCAACGGCAATGCGACCGAACCTGCCGCAATAATCAAGCCTGTAAAAAGATAGTCCAATCAATCCATGGAAAGATGTTCGCAAGTTAAACGGGTCACCAATGAAACTCAAATTGAAATCAGCCTGGTACTGGACGGGTCGGGGAAGCATGATATTCAAACCCCGATTCCCTTCATGGACCACATGCTGGCGCAATTGTCCCGCCACGGTTATTTCGATCTCAATATAAAAGCCAAAGGGGATACCCACATTGACTTCCACCACACGGTGGAGGATTTGGGCATCACTCTGGGGCAAGCCTTCAGCGAAGCTTTGGGGGATAAAAAAGGCATCCGGCGGTTCGCGTCGGCTCGTGTGCCTCTCAATGAAGCCTTGGCCGATTGCGTGCTGGATATCAGTGGCCGGGCATTCTTTGTCTGCAATATTGATTTTCCAAAAGCCAAACTCGGCGATTTCGATGTCGAACTGGTGCCTGAATTTTTCCAGGCTTTTGCGGCAAACAGCGGGACGACCCTGCATTTTAACTCCCCCTATTGGAACAATCTGCACCACTTGGTCGAGGCATCATTCAAAGCTTTCGCCCAGGCTTTGGATCAGGCGTGCGCCCTGGACCCGCGTTCGACCACCGTTCCTTCCACCAAAGGCACTTTGTAGATGATCGCCGTTATCGACTACGGCATGGGAAATCTGAGGTCGGTGCAAAAAGCTTTCGAGGCCGTTGACGCCACCGCTAAAATCACCAGTGACCCCATGACCATACTGAGCGCGGATTCCGTGGTGTTGCCCGGTGTCGGCGCCTTTAAAGATTGCATGGATAATCTTACCCGCCTGAACCTGGTCGAAGCCATCCACAAAACCATCAAGAGCGGGAAACCCTTTCTCGGTATTTGTTTGGGATTGCAACTTTTGTTCGATCAAAGCCATGAGTTCGGGGTGATCAACGGATTGGGAGTGCTTCCCGGAAAAGTCGTGCGGTTCGATGCGGGAAATGATCCCGGTATGAAAGTGCCGCACATGGGATGGAATACGGTGACTGTTAATAGTTCATCGCCACTGTTTGATCCGGGTTCCGATCCCTCCTACTTCTATTTTGTACACTCCTACTACGTGGTTCCCCAGGATTCTGAAATCATCGCGACCACCACCCGGTACGGCGTGGAATTTGTCTCGGGAATCGAACAGGACAATATCCATGCCTTTCAATTTCATCCCGAAAAGAGCCAGAAAGCAGGTCTGGCCCTGCTCCGTAGATTTTCCCAACTCCATTAGACGGGAAACATGAATCCCCCCAACTATGCCCGAGGTGTATTTTTTACCTTGATCACCACGGCTTTGTGGGGAGTTTTGCCGATTTTCATGAAAATCGCTCTCGAGGATTTTTCATCCGGTACCATCGTCTGGTTTCGTTTCACCTTCGCTTTTGTCGTTCTGTTTTCTTACCTGTCCTTGCGGCAGAGTGATCCTGGGTCGATTCTCCGCAACCCTCCCGGATTGTGCCTTCTCGGAGGGCTATGCCTGGGAGGCAATTATTTTTATTTCATCCGGGGCGTGGAGTTGAGCAGTCCTTCCAATGCCGCCGTTTTAATTCAGGTCGCTCCGGTTCTGCTGGTGATGGTCGGGATCCTGATGTTCGGCGAGAAATTTAAAAAAGCCCAGTTTACAGGTTTGTTCGTTGCCGTGGCCGGAATGGTTCTGTTTTACAAAGACCAGAGAATGAATGTGGTGGATACGGAGCTTTACACGACAGCCAATCTTTATATTTTTGTGGGTGCGGTATTGTGGGTGGGTTACATGGCATTCCAGAAAAAATTGACTCCTGCTTATAAAACCCAGCACTTGAATCTACTGGTTTACGGTACCGCCGCCGTGGCATTGCTGGGCACTGTGAACTGGGTGGAGTTTAAATCGGTTGGCATGAGTGGTTGGGGAATGCTGATTTTTCTGGGGATCAATACCCTCGTGGCGTACGGTTCCCTGGCTGAGGCGATCAAGTGCATTCCGGTTTCGCTGATCAGCGTTATCGTCACGCTCAATCCTTTCATCACCCTCACCGCGATGTACATTCTGGCGCAAAGCGGTGCGGACTGGGTCACTCCTGAGACCATCGGCCTGTGGGGATATGTGGGGGCCTGCACGGCCATTTCCGGGGTGATTCTGGTACTCCGCAAATCTTGATCGAACGGTTTTCGGAGTTTTACAGCTCTTTTTCGACCATCAAATTTATTTAAAATGGGTCTTCATGGCTTTCTGAATTTCCCGGTCCGCCTCGCGTTTTTTGATGGTTTCGCGCTTGTCATGAAGCTTTTTGCCTTTCGCCAGCGAGAGTTCCAATTTGACGATGCCATTTTTGAAATAAAGCTTGAGAGGGATCAAGCTGTATCCCTTTTCCTTGCTGGCCCCGATCAGCCGCGCGATCTCCTTTTTATGCAGGAGCAATTTTCTTTTGCGCGTGGGGTTGTGGTTGAATTGGTTCGCTGGGCTGTAATGAAGAATGTGGCAGTTGTAGAGATACATTTCGCCATGTTCAAACTCGGCGAAACTGTCCACCAGATTGGCCCGGCCATCCCGCAGGGATTTCACTTCGCTTCCCCGGAGAACCAGCCCTGCTTCGAGGGTGCTCTCGATGAAGTATTGGTGGCGCGCTTTTTTATTTTGACAGATGATTTTGATGCCAGTCATACCGATCCAGTTTAAAGTTGAGAGCCCCAGCCTATTTCAGGTTCAATGATTTTATCAGGAAAATCAGCACGAAGAAAAGGAGTCATGGATGTTTGATGACAAAGATGCGGTCGCCAAGCCCTTTATTCAGGCGCTGGGCGGCATCGTCTTCCCGGCAGAAAATTTCGAGAGCATCCCAGCTGTTGATGATTGCGCCCAACTCATCCAGTTCGATCTGGGAATAATGATCCGTCAGGCCCAAAATTCTCTTGCCGCCGATTTTGATGACGAGCTTGGGGTCTTTTCCAAAATGTTGATGCAGTAATGAGGCGGAAATATTGGTGGTCAAATTGCCAAACCGGTCTTGATAAACAATTTCCCCGGACAGTGAGTCGTCAAAAAATCGAGGCCGAGGTATGTCCAGCAGGATCGGGTCCAGAATTTTACGGCCCAGCGAAGTGAGAGGGGTTCCTCTGGCGATCCACGCCGCCACCGGCGCGAAAATATCTCTGCCGTGAAATGTGGCGGAGATGGATTTTAAAAAATATTTTTTCCGGGTCAATTCATAACATCGGGTTTTGGATTCCATGACGGAGGTGAAAACCCCGTTGTCCGGGCCGACATAAAATTGCGATCCGGTTTTAAGGGCCAAAGGCCGGCGATTGCCGCCCACGCCGGGATCGACCACCACCAGATGAATAGTTTTTTTTGGGAAATAAGGAGTGGCGGCGCTCACCACTTGCGCGGCTTGCACCACGTTTTGCGGTTCGATCTGGTGGGTCAGGTCCACGAGGCTCGCGGTGGGGGCGATGCTCAACAGAACCCCCTTCATGATTCCCACGAAAGGATCCTCCGTTCCAAAATCGGTGGTCAGCGTTATGATGCGAGGCATCCGGAAACCTGTTGTTCCGAAACATGTTCAATGGTGATCGGGAGAATCCGGTTCATATGAGAATCTTCCCCATCAAAAGATACAGGGATGTAATGTTGGGTGTGGCCCCGTAGCTTTCCTGTCGTTCCCTCCCGGCTCCCTTCCACCAAAACGTTTACGATTCTATTTAAAAATTTCTGCCGGAATTCGATGGATTTTTTTTGTCCCAACTCTGTCAGCCTCCGGTTTCTTTGTTTCTTGATGGCCTTAGGGATGTTCTCTTTCATTAAATACGCGTCGGTCCCTTTTCTGGGCGAGTAGGTGAAAACGTGCAGGTAAGAGAACGGCAGTTCTTCAATCAGCCGATAAGTTTTTTCAAAACTTTCTTCCGTTTCTCCGGGGAACCCGACAATGACATCCGCGCCCAGACCGAGATGAGAAATTTGATCGACAGCGCGTGCCACCACCTGCCGATACTGGGCGATATTATAATTTCTTCGCATACGCGATAAAGTGGCGTCGTCTCCACTTTGCAGAGGAATGTGCAGATGAGGGCACACCTTTTCATGATCCTCGATCAAGCGGAGGAGATCCCCGTCAATTTCCATGGGATTGATTGAACTGATGCGCACCCGGAATTCTCCCGGCAGATCGGCGATCTCCCGCACCAGCGAGGAAAACGTTTCCAGCGGGTTCAGGTCCATGCCGTAAGTTCCCAGATTGATCCCCGTCAAGGTGATTTCCTTGTAGCCGGCGGCAACGGCTTGACGCACGTTTGTCAGAACGTTTTCTCTGGAATCGCTGATTGAGCGACCGCGGGCGTGCACCACGGTGCAAAACGAGCAAGTTTCGTTGCACCCGGTTTGAACTTTTATGAAGGCCTTGGTTTTTCCCTGAAAATTTGACAGCGGGATGGTTTTGAAATCCCATTTCTGGGTGATGTCCGTCATGTGGACCAAAGGGAGGCCGAAATCGTCTTCGGCCTGCAACGCCTCCAGTTTTTTCCGGATGACCCGACCGATTTCGAGTTTGTTGGCGTTGCCGAGAACAATGTCGAGGCCGGGAATTTGAGCGGCTTCCTCTGGGCTGGTTTGAGCGTAACACCCCGTGAATACCACCAGTGCATCCTCGTTTAGCGCCAGGGATTTCTTGACGGCCAGGCGCGAATTGGCATCGCTTTTGGCGGTGACGGTGCAGGTGTTGATGACGAAGATGTCTGCCGGTTCGTGCGGCCCGACCACAGAAAATCCCTCATCCTCCAGAACCGCCTGCATTTCGGCAGTATCGTTCTGGTTGGTGCGGCATCCCAATGTGGTGAAGGCGACTCTCATTTCGGCTCGACGGTCCCGGTGGATTTCCATTAATTTCTCATCATAGGGCAGGGCGGGGCAATGAATCAATATGTTTTTCCCCGGGTGGCGGATCAATTTCAGCGGAGGGGTTGACCGTTGCCAAGGGGTCTGGTAGCATGTGCCATCTTCTTTACGATCCTTATAAATATCCATAAACATTCTCTGCTCCTCACCTCCTATTCTTATGGAACGTGTCAGTAAAGACGTCCGGACTTTTCTGCAAAAGTGGCTGGATAAGTCCGTCAAAAAATATGTGGGCAAGATGGATGGCCATGAAAACGGCCATCTGTATGACCTGATCATCGGGGGAGTGGAAAAGCCTTTGATCCAAATTGTGTTGGAGGAAACGCACGGCAACCAGACTCAGGCCGCGAACATTCTGGGGATCAATCGCAACACCTTGCGGAAAAAAATCCAGGATCTCAATATTCAATGCCAGAAAAAGATTTAGCGGTCGTGGTGCTGGCGGCGGGACAAGGCCGCCGGATGAAATCCGACCTCCCGAAAGTGCTTCATCTTTTATCTTCCCGTCCCCTATTGGCTTATGTCCTGAGTGCGGTGAGCGCTCTCGATCCCCAGCGGCTGGTCGTGGTGGTCGGTCATCAGGCGTCCGCCGTTAAAAACGCCTTTCCCGATCCCTCTATAAACTTTGTCGAACAAACACAGCAATTGGGAACCGGTCACGCCGCTCAGCAGGCGGAGGCGGGCCTTCAGGATTTTGCGGGTGATGTGTTGATTGTTTGTGGCGACATGCCTTTAATGAAATCATCCACGCTGAAGAATTTGATCCGGCATCATCGAAAAACTGGGGCCGATGCCACTCTATTGAGCCTTAAAACCAAGGAAACCAAGGATTTTGGGCGAGTGGTGCGGAACCCTCAGGGCGGCGTCGCGCGCATCGTTGAGCACAGTGATGCCAATGCCGAGGAAAAAACTATTGACGAATACAACTCTGGAGTTTATTGTTTTTCTAAGAGTATTCTTTTCAAAGCATTAGGGGCGACCGACAACCGGAATTCGCAGAACGAATATTACCTGACCGACACCATAGATTATCTGACCCGGAATGGTTATAACGTCCAATGTGTTCAAACCGGGGAGGCCTCGGAAATTTTTGGCATCAATTTTCTGGATGACTTGAAAATTGCCGAGACCCTTTTGCAACAAACCACCTGACAACTCCGACCCGGTCCTCCGCATCTTATTCAGGGTAACTTTAAATGAAAGCTGTCATCCTTGCCGCGGGTAAAAGCCAAAACTTAGCGCCCTTTTCCAATACCCGGCCCAGCCCCATGATGAGTGTCGCGGGGAAATATCTGTTTGATCACAACATGGATTTGCTCCGCAAATCCGGCATCAATGATATTTTTGTCGTGGTCGGTCATAAAAAAGAAAAGTTGATCGATCAGGTGAACAAGCATGTCTACAATGGGCTCAACCTGCAGTACGTCGAGCAAAAACGGAGCTTGGGGATTGGCGATGCCGTGATGCAGGTTCGCGACAAGATTTTGCCGGGCGAACATTTTCTGTTGATATACGGAGACATCGTCACCTCACAAAATATTTTCAGCAAGACTCAGCAATCGTTTCATACCTTCAAAAGTCCGGTGGCTTCCATTTGCCTGCCCCCGTCCAATGAAATGTTTGGCAACGTTTTTTTGAATGCCA
>SMVS01000046.1 GCA_004357435.1 Nitrospina sp.
CTCAAGGTTGATGTTTTCCGTGATGACTTTCAAATCTCTCATGGACGCGACGATCAAGTCTTCCTGGGTTGCCTGCCCGTCCTCCACCGCTTGCAGGAAATTTTTGATGAGCTTGGGTAAAGGATCTTTCACCGGGATTTGCCTGCCCTCGTCATTCGAAAAAAGAAACTGATACTCCGGAAGCTTGATAGTCCGTTGGGCGAAAAAACCGTTGATGGCATATCCCGCTGGACGTGGAGGATTCGGCGTCAGGACCAGCGATACATCAACTACCAGAATGCCATGGTCGTGTTGATAATCAAAGGAAAATTCCGTCCGTTCCGGTTCTTTGCTGAGGGTTCGAACGTTTTGCACCGAACCGATTCCGGTTAAAGCGTGGATCATGCTGAGCACATGGGGCAGGGAGTCCGCTAATGCGGCTCTGCCGGTGGCGGCCGGCCCCAGCAACATTTTAAACCGGTGGATGGGTTGCGGTTTGACTTCAGGGAACAGCGTGAAGTATTCATCGAGTGTGAGCGGCCATTGAGTCACCAATCGCAACAGTTTTTTCTGTTGATGGAAACCGTTCGCAATGCGTGCTACTTCGTTCAAATCGCACTTTTCACCGTCCTGCCAAACCATGGGTTTTTCGCAGAGGCAATGCAGGCCATGGTCCAATGTTATCTGCAGGTGTTCCTGATGGAAGACATGCGGGGAGCAGATGGCCACGATCGATGGCGACTGCTCCTGGATTGCTGTTGGCAGGTCGGTGTATCCCACTGAAGAAATTCCCCAGCGGGTTTTCAGGTTGGTCAAAGCCTCATCGACCGTGCTTTGGGAAGTGCCCACCACCGCGCAAATGGAGGCCCCGGCCTCCACAAAAAAGTTGGCGATGAACTCTCCCAGCCCCTGATGACTGCGCCGGGCTCCGATGATCAGCACGCGGTGGTTTGTCACAGGCACTCCTTCAGTTCATTATTTGCTGGACCGCAGAAAAAACTTTCTCCGGGGTTAAATTTATCATGCATGGATGATCGATCGGACAGACTTTCAAATTGCAGGGGGAACAGGGCAGGTCTTCACGCAAAACAATTGTTTTATCCAAATGACAATTGGTGTGACGCGGGTCGGTCGGCCCCATTAAAACCACCACCGGTTTGTCGAACGCTACCGCATAATGGCGCGGGCCGGTATCGTTGGTGATGATCAGGTTGGACCGTTGGACCAGGGCTTTCAGGACTCCCAGCCCGACCCGGTCCGGTCCGGTATTGATAAATGTGGCCTTTGATTTTTGAACAATCTTATCCGCGATTTCCTCTTCACCGGGCCCCACCAGGATGAAAAGCCGGCACTGAAATTGTTTTTGCAGCAACTCACCCAGCCGCGCAAAATAATAATCCGGCCAGCATTTGGAAGAACCGAACTGGGCTCCGGGGTTCAAGGCAAAAACCAGATCCTGATCGGCAATTCCGTATTGGCATAACAGGGCCGCTCCCGTTGCTGTTTCCTGTGGGGTCAGGTAAAGCCGCGGTTTGTGCGAACCCGCAACCTTTAACTGCATCCATTGGCAAATTTCAAGAAAGTAATCCGTCATGGGGATGGGTTGATAACGTCCATTTTCTTTCGGAGCCAGAGGGCCTTTGAGCCAGAATTTGCGGAGCCCCCGACGGTACCCGATAATATTTTTGACTCCCGCCCATCGTACCGGGATCAGCGACCGGAAAGAATTGGGCAAGAGCAACGCCAACTCGGGAGAGAAATCCCTTATATCGTCAGCCAGCTTTTTGAGGCCTTTAAAGTTTTTGTCCTGACACCGTATAAGCCGGTCAATGTGCGGGTGCCCGGTCAGTACTTCGGCGCAGTATTCCCGGAGCGCCACCGCGATCTCGGCGTCGGGATAGTTTTGGCGAAGCACACCGATCACCGGTTCGGCCATCACCACATCCCCCACCCAATTTGGGAATCGAATTAAAATTCTTTTGACAGGCGAAGCCATCTTATTTTTTCAGTTTGGTTAGAATTTCGGTGGTGCTGTGATCTTTGGGATCGCCTACCGCCACCACTTTGCCGCCATAAGCCATGACGATGGGGTATTCGGGCATTTCGCTCAGGCGGTCGGCGTAGTCGGTGCCCTTGGTGTGGATATCCGGCTTGAGCAGTCCGCAGAGCTGACCCGGATGGTCGTCCGCCAAAGGGACGATATAATCGACCGCTTCAATAGCGGCGACCACTTCCATACGCTCATGCTCTGGATGGATGGGATCGCGTCCTGGTTTGATGCGCTGGATCGACTCATCGGTGTTGACCGCCACGACCAGGAAGTCTCCCAAAGTTTTTGCCGCGAACAGGTACCGCAGATGTCCTACATGCAAAAGCTCAAAGCATCCGTTGGCGAAAACGATTTTCTTGCCGTCCTTTTGATGAGCGGTAAGAATGGCAACCAGCCGCTGAGGGTCTGAGAAATATTTTTTTTGGTAAATGGATATAGCGTTGTCTGGCATGTCCGGGTAAGGTGTCAGGAGTATGGGAAGTGACCTATGGGAGCGGTGTTGGGCCTTGATTCAGAAGCCTTAAAGCATCCCCTTTTATAATTTGTATTACATTTTATTTGAATATGCAACGGATACCCTGCAAAATAGTCAGGATCAGAACAGAGAGCAAAGTTTTGGGCTCTCGACTTTGTATTATCTGCGGAAATCATTACCAGGAGGTTGTTATGAATGAACGTGTTGGGAAAAGAAAGGTGCAAGTGATTCGTGAAAATCCGGTAGCCCGGGTTTTGGGCGGATCCCAGTACCGGCTCCAGGTCAAACCTTCGGGGAAGGCTTATAAACGGAGCGATAACAAAAAAATCGTGAAAGGTGAATTGCCGGACAGGAAGGATCCGATGGCTGTATTGCCGTTGGGCGGTGAGGCGATCGGATCCTTCCTGCTTGGCGAATCCCAGGCTTGATGGTAGGATGTCCTCCCTATAAAACGGGAAAGGTGTGCATTGATGAAATGCCAAAGGAGTTGTAATGGTTTTTGAATTTTTGGATGAATCGTTAAAGCCCATTGAACGGAAAGTTCAGGCGGGTGAGCGGCTGTCTATTGCGGACGGGATGACGTTGTTCACCACCCCCGATCTATTGGGGGTCGGTCGGCTCGCCAACATCGTGCGTGAACGCATCAATGGCGATCACACGTATTTCATCCACAACCGGCACATCAATCCCACCAACATCTGCATTCACAGTTGTCAGTTTTGTGCGTTCGGAGTCAAAGCCGATAACCCTCAGGCTTATATGAAAACTCTGGACGAAATTTTCGACGATGCTTCTGTTTATGAACAAGGTCAGGTGAACGAGTTTCATATTGTCGGCGGATTGCATCCGGATCTGCCTTATGAATATTATCTGGATATGGTGCGGGGACTGAAGGAGCGGTTCCCGGAAGTTCACATTCAGGCGTTTACGGCGGTGGAACTGGGTTACCTGGCGGAACTGGCAGGAAAACCTTTGAAGGAAACTTTGGTGGAGTTGCGCTCTGCCGGGTTGGGTTCCATTCCCGGAGGCGGAGCCGAAATATTTGCGCAACGGGTCCGGAAAAAAATCTGCAATGAGAAAACCACCGGGCCGGAATGGTTGCAGATCCATGAAACCGCGCACAAGGTGGGACTCAAAAGCAATGCCACCATGCTGTACGGGCATTTGGAAACGGTGGCAGAACGGGTGGATCACTTGGTCCAATTGCGTGAATTGCAGGACCGGACCGGCGGGTTTGTCACCTTCATTCCGCTGGCGTTTCATCCGGAAAATACGGTTTTGAATTTTCTACCTTCCACCACGGGGCAAATGGATTTGAGAGCCCTGGCGGTTTCCCGTTTGATGTTGGACAATTTTCCGCACATCAAAGCTTTCTGGATCATGATCACTCCTAAAATAGCGCAAATGTCTTTGGCGTTTGGTACGGATGACATGGACGGTACGGTAGTGGAAGAGAAAATCATCCATGCGGCAGGGGCCACCACCGACCAGATTTTCCATAAAAATACCATCATCGATTTGATCCGCGAAGCGGGCCGGATTCCCATGGAAAGAGACACGCTCTACGAAGATCTGCACGAAGTGTTTGCCTGACCACCAACCTGGATTCCTTTCCCTTCCGCAGTTTTTTAAAAATTCATTTATAGACGTGAAGGACCCCATCCACCACCGGCATTTCAACCGCCACAACCATGATATCCGGACTTGCTGAGGAATTTTGCTACATGCATTGGCAAAATACAGGCTCTGAGTTATCATGATTTAAATTCCACAGATGAAGTTATCTGTCAATAAATAGGGCTTGGTAAGAGTGGCGAGGCTCACTTTTTATGCAATCCCCTCAATTGCAGATCAGATGGGAACCATGAAAAAAACCTTAGTGGGCGGGATTGATTTAACAAAAAAATACATCTGCATGGAGTGTAGCTGTCAGCGCGATCCCATCTGGGTTAAGCGGGGTTGGGGGATCATCGAAATCGCGATGTGGCTGTTGCTTATTGTCCCGGGAGTGATTTATTCCATTTGGCGACGGGTCAGAAAACAGCAGGTCTGTCCCAATTGCCTGAATCCCGCAATGGTCTTGACCACCTCCTCGCGGGTGATGAAGGCACGGCAGTTGATGAGTAGCGTTGTGGGGAAGGCAACCCATTCCGCAGAGTCGCCGATTCCGGTGCAGAAGAATCCCGTAAAACTGCCGAACTCGCCTGCGTTGCCGGTGCCTCCTGCAAAGAAAACTGAAAAGTCCCGAAAAAATTATCAGGAGGTTCTGAAAAACTCTCAACGGCGCGGGAAAATTGCCAAGGGACAGCAAGGCCCCATTCATTTTAAATTGCCAGAAAATAAAAAAAGCAAAGAATGACGGACTCAAAAATGTTGAGTGGGTGTTAGAAAAACAATTTAATTTTTAATGTGATGAATGACTCCAAAAAAAATCTCAGTGGCAAGGATTGCACCGGGCAGGATTTTAGCGGCCAGGATTTGAGTGGCAGTGATTTCAGTGAGGCGGATCTGACCGGCGCCAGGTTGGAAAATGCCAACCTGAGGCAAGCCAATTTTCACCGGGCCCGGCTCCGGCAAGTCCAGGCCCAAAAGGCCGACTTCACGGAGGCTGAGCTGATTGAAGTCAACTTAAGCGAAGCCGTTCTTGCCGGAGCTATTTTTAAATCAGCGGATCTGGAGGGGGCCGACCTTAGAAAGGCCGATTTGACCGGTGCGGATTTGAGCGGTGCCAACCTCACCGGAGTTTATATGAGTGAGGCCCAGCTCGCAGGTGCCTGTTTGCGGGAATCCGAACTGATAGCGGCCGACCTGCGTTGCGCTGACATCTCTTCAGCAGATTTGTCGGGTGCCGATCTCAGGTATTCAGATTTAACAGGATCCAACTTGAGCGGCGCCAATTTGCAGAATGCTGATTTGACCGGGGCTGACCTCACCGCGGCGAATTTGAACGGCGCTGATCTCGCCGATGCCGATCTCAGCGATGCCAACCTCTCTGGCGCCGATCTTTCCGGCGCCATTCACTTGACCTGTTCTCAAATTGAATCCGCCTGCTTCGACAAACAAACCACAAAACTTCCCAACTCCATCCAGTTGACTTGGACTTCCGACACCGAATACGAGTGTTGTTGATGGCAGAGGTGGTTTTTAATAGAGGCAACCAGCAGTCTGAACCTGTTATCAGCCCTCCGAATGCCATTTGTAGACGGGGGGCACCGCCAAGGGTCCAGCGCGGGGCTAATGTTTGAATTGCATGGATGAGCGGGAATATGATTTAATGGTACCGGTTAATGGAAGAGACTTGATTCATTTAAAGAGACCAGAACGGGAAGAATAGAAAAGAAATCCCATTCAGGTCCGGGAATAATCCGGCGCCTGATTTGCGATAACGGTATAAATCATGAGAGGAAAGATAAAATTCTGCAATCACCTAAGAAGCACCCACCGGCAGCGGGTTTGTTTCGCATATGTCTTTGGCTGAGGATTACCATATTCATCCCCCTTCTTGCTTTGGGATGCACCCACGACCATAAAATCGATCTTCACCCGGAAATATTCGTTCGAGTCAGCAATATCGGGAAAGGGGAACAACTAACCGTTCGGGTGAGAGATATCCGTTCACAAAAAGCCATCTCCAAGAAAGTATCCAATCTCAAACTGAGCTCGGGCCGGGCGGTCAATACCGTTAATATTTACGCCTCTTCCAGTGTTCGTGACACCATTTTGGATAAAATTACCGAAGGCTTTCAAAGAATGGGGTTTCATATGGTGAAACCCGGCAGGCTTCCTAACCGGAAGCTGGAGGTGGAAATATACCGGCTTCAATTAAATTACAAGAGCGGGAACCTGGGAGCGAAAATTCCCGAAGTGCATGCTCAAATGGAAACCATTCTGCGTGTTCAGGCCGCTTACGGAAATCAAATGTTTAAAAATATTTACAGCTCCCGATTGATTAAGTCGCATCGCATGTTTACCGGAAAATTCAAAAACGAACGCCTAGTGAACAACTGCCTTTCCCTGGCTATTCAAAAAATGCTCGACGACCCAGATTTGATCCAGTTCCTGTTGGCAGGCAAGCCTTGACCCGGTGCCTGAATTGCGTGGATGAGCAGGAATATGATTTGACCATCCCACCGTTTTAGATTAAATATGTCATTACGGAAGAAACAGAAGTCCAAAATGGCAAAATAACATATCTGGAAAAAGGAGCCTGGGGGGGGGTAAAGTGTAGCTTTGCGGGGAATTTCGGAATAAAGTTCGATTAA
>SMVS01000047.1 GCA_004357435.1 Nitrospina sp.
GGTCAGCATCAAGGATGCCGAGAAAATTTTGGACGCCGATCATTTCGGGCTGGAAAAAGTCAAGGAACGGATCATCGAGCATCTGGCGGTGATGAAACTGGTCAAGAAAATGAAAGGACCGATCCTGTGCCTGGTGGGTCCCCCCGGGGTCGGCAAAACCTCGCTCGGCAAGTCCATCGCCCGCGCCACCGGCCGGAAGTTTGCGCGGGTGTCGCTGGGCGGCGTGCGGGACGAAGCGGAAATTCGCGGGCACCGGCGCACCTACATCGGCGCTATGCCCGGAAAAATCATCCAATCCATGAAAAAAGCCGGCACCCTCAATCCCGTCTTCGTGCTCGATGAAGTCGACAAAATGAGTACCGACTTCCGCGGCGATCCGTCGTCCGCTCTTTTGGAAGTGTTGGATCCGGAGCAGAACGTCAACTTCAACGATCATTTTCTCGAAATTGATTACGATTTGTCACAGGTGCTGTTCATTTGCACGGCCAATGTTCTGCACACCATCCCGCAACCCCTGCAGGACCGAATGGAAATCATCCGCCTGCCCGGTTACACCGAAGAAGAAAAACTGGCCATCGCTGAAAAATTCCTGGTGCCCAAAAAACTCAAAGAGCACGGGCTGACCAAAAAAAATCTGAAATTCTCCAAGGCCGCCATCCAGAGAATCATTCACGAGTACACGCGCGAGGCCGGAGTGCGTAATCTGGAACGGGAGATTGGCGGAGTCTGCCGCAAAGTGGCGAAACAGGTGGTGGAGGAAGGCAAAAAAACGGCAATCGATTTAAAGCCGGCGCTGGTGGACAAGTACCTGGGCGTGCCCAAATTTTCCGAGGATCCGGAGCGCTCCAAGTCCGAGGTCGGAGTGGCCACCGGGCTGGCGTGGACCGAGTTTGGCGGCGAAATGCTGTCCATTGAAGTCATCACCTCTCCCGGTACCGGCAAACTGTTGCTCACCGGCAAGCTCGGCGATGTGATGAAAGAATCGGCGCAGGCCGCCTTGAGTTACGTGCGCAAGCGGTCTAAAAAACTGGGGCTGGCCAAGGATTTTTATCAGAAACTGGATATTCACCTCCACATTCCGGAAGGGGCGATCCCGAAGGATGGCCCGTCCGCCGGTATCACCATCGCCGTGGCCCTGATCTCCGCGTTGACCGATAACCCGGTGCGTAGCGACCTCACCATGACGGGTGAAGTGACCTTGATCGGAAACGTTCTGCCCATCGGTGGCCTGAAGGAAAAAGCTTTGGCCGCGCACCGGGTCGGGATCGATAACGTTATCATCCCGAAAGGCAACGAAAAGGATCTGCCGGAGATTCCAGAAAAGGTCCGCAAAAAAATCAATTTCATTCCCGTGAAATCGATGGACGAAGTCATTCAGCATAGCTTCAAGAAAAAATTTGATCTGAAGAAAAAATCCCCGGCAAAAAAAACCACCGGGGGAAAAAGCAAATCCAGCAAGCGCCCCACCACCGCCCACCTCAATTAACGCTCTATATCTCCTCTCAGTTATTTATAGCCCTTATTTCAAAAGAGCTTTGGATAAGTGGGGTTTCCTAAAAACAGGATTTTAGAATTGTCATTCTGAACCCTTCGGCAAGCTCAGGATAAACTCCGTGAAGAATCTGGGTTTTATGTCGCCCCAATAATGGGGCGACGACACTAGGGGATAAGCCTCCTAGCCCCCTTCGGAGAAGGGGGGACACACCGGTTTCCCCTCGCAGCTTATCGGGACGGATTCAAAATTTTCGGGTTTTGCAAAGGTCTCATTCCAGACAGGGGAAAGATATTCTTAAAAAAAACGACCCCCAAAGCTAACCTTTTCAGGAAGAACCCAATGGGTTCTTTGCGCAAGGAGTGTTCAACTTTTTGTGCAAATAAAAAACAAAATGTTATTTGAAAAAATAGTGAGGTGGATGCGTTGGGAGGAAAGAACTACATCTCGGTTCGGTTCACGAAGGGGATCATGGTTTCTTCGTCGGTGGCCATGACCAGGTTGGCATCCTGAGCCAGAAAACTGTTGACCACGCTCAACAGGGTCACGGCATCGGACAAAAAGGCATCGACGGAGCCGGCGTCCACTTGTCTCTGCAGTAACTCCTCGTAAAAGTCGATCAAGCCCTGTGTTTTAATCAGCAGGCTACGCAGGTCGGCGTAAGACACTTTCCGGTGCTGATTCTTTTTGGCGAACTCCGCATACGCCAGCCAGCGATCCATATCAGCGGCGGGCTCACCGAGCTCGATCAAATATTCGCGCGCCGTGTCGCGGCCCTTGTCCCGCACCATGGCGTTGATGGCCAGCGCCAGTTCATCCTGGGGAACGCCCTCGGCGGTTTGACATAGATGGCTGAGGGCGAAAATCAGTTTGTTGATGTGGCTGTCGAGTTGCATGCCGTGGTCGGAATAAGGCTTGGCCTCCGGCGAACGCTCGAACGCGTGCCACAAACCGCCTTGCTTTTGGACCGCAGTGCGTTTTTTGTCCAGGGGTTCCAAAAGGGCCATGCAGGATGCACGGTCCGCCACCGCGGGTGCTGTGGCTAACGGATTCATCATGGCAAGTTTTTTCCGCAAAGTTTCATTGATCGGGATGGGCGGCGTTTCAGTTCGTGGGCCAGCCATTAACGCGTCCTTGGTGATTTCCACCGTTTCGGTTTTTACCCAGGTTTTTTCCTTGGCCGGCAAGTTCAACGGTTCCTGCGCCACCGGCTCGCCGCCGCAAGCCGGCAAGCAAAATAGGGCCACTGCCAAGCCGATCATCCTCAACATAAAATCCCGTCCTCGAAAAATTAAAAGTTTGAAGTTTACCTTTATACAGGAAAAAACTCCTCACGAAAAATGTAAACTTTGCCGATTAAATACAGAGACGCTAAAAGAGCCTTTGAAAAAGAACCGTTGCATCTCATTTATTTAGGGCAGTTGGGCGGTTTTCTAGGGTGGTGGGTTCGCTGGCGCCTATTTTATAAAGTTTAATAAAACAATATGTTACACCGCATTTAACCCATGGAATGTGACCGTATCATGAAAAATTTAAAATGGATCAGCCTGTTGTGCGCCCTGGTTTTTCTGGGTGGATGTGAATTGAAGGTGGCCCCCTCCCAGTTCTGGGACAAAATCTTCAAGCCGGATACCGATTCCAAGTATTACCAAAAGAAATCCGAAAAATTGGTGCGCCGTCTCACGGAAAATGTGGAGGAATACGAAATCAATAAAGTGGTGGTGCTTGACCTGGTGGACGACGAGGACCGTGTGCCGGTGCTGGGCGAATACATGGCCAACCGGATCGTGGAAGCGATCACCCGCAACCGGTATTTTCGCGTGGCCCAGCGTGGCGAAGTCATGGCCACTCTTGAAAAGCTCGGCCTCAAACCTTCCTTCCGGTACACCCGGGAACAAATCCAGCGTTTGGGCCGGGAATTGCACGCCCAGGGAATCGTCAACGGGCAGGTGCGCGACATCGGCTCCAACATCGATGTCCATGTGGCGCTGGTGGACATCGCCAGCGGCGAGGTCATCGCCTCCGCCACCGAGCACCTCAACCGCACCCGCTTCGCAGTGGAACTCCTCAACCATTATTAACCCCCGGCGATGCGACTGCCGGGCATGGCCCGGAGCTAAAGGGGTCAGACTCTACTTGCGCTCAACCCCTACCAAGCATGACACAAGAGTTTAGCCATCTGCCTCCCCCGCAGGGGGTTTGTCAGTTTTCATTGAACCTGTCATAATGTCCGCATGAAGAAAATAGTGATTATTGGCGGGGGTATTGCCGGACTGGCGGCGGCTTACCGGGTGCAGGAAGCGATCCTGGCTGGCTGTGGTCCCATTGGATGTAAAGTGCTGGAGGGATCGGATAAATTCGGCGGCAAGATCGATACGGAACACCATGAGGGGTTCGTGATCGATCGTGGACCGGACTCGTTCATCTCGCAAAAACCCTGGGCCATTGAATTGTGCCAAAAGGTGGGATTGGAAAACCATCTGATAGGCACCAAAACCGATTGCCCAAAAACCTACGTCTACCTCAACAAAAAACTGGTCACCATGCCGGATGGTTTGAGCCTCATGGTGCCGACCCAATTCCTGCCGTTTGTTTTTACCTCCCTGTTCAGCATCCCGGGGAAAATTCGTATGGGCCTCGACCTGATAATCCCCGGCAAAGCAGACGATAGCGATGAAAGCCTGGCGTCGTTCGTGCGCCGCCGCCTGGGCGAAGAGGCGCTCAACCGGATGGCGCAACCCATGCTGGCGGGCATCTATGGCAGTGATCCGGAGCGCATGAGCATTAAAAGCACGTTTCCCATGTTTGTTCACGCGGAAAAAAAATACCGGTCGCTGATTCTGGGCATGGTGGCCGGCAAACGACGGCAAATAGCGGACGCTCTGAAAAATAAAGGCAACTCGGCTCCCAAATCGTTGTTCATGACATTGAAGAACGGGCTCGGTGAAATGGTGGCGGCGGTGATCGAAAAATCGCCAGACGTCACCTTCAGCAAAAATTGCCGGGTCGAACGGTTCGGTCGCTGTGAAGGCGGCACTGGCTGGAGTATTGGCCTCGACTCGGGAGAAACGTTGGAGGCCGATGCCGTGATCCTGTCCACCCCGGCGTTTATCACGGCCGATCTCCTGGTATACACGGCTCCCCGGCTGGCAGAGTTGTTGGGGAAAATCCCGTATGTGTCGACGGCGGTGGCGACTCTCGGGTTTCGCAAAGAGGGATTTTCGCATCCGCTCAATGGCTTCGGATTCGTGGTTCCCAAAACGGAAGGCCGTAAAATTAACGCCTGCACCTGGGTGTCCTCCAAATTTCCCTTTCGTGCACCGGCAGGACACGTTATGATCCGAGCCTTTATTGGCGGTGCGTTGAACGAACCGTTGGCGGAACAGGCGGAATCGGATATCGGTGCCATGGTGCGGCAGGAATTGCGGGAAATAATGGGCATTTATGAGGAACCACTGTTTTGCAAAGTTTTCAAAAATCATAAAGCGAACGTGCAGTATCATGTCCACCATCAGGAACGGGTGGCGGAGATCGACCGGGAGCTCGTTGACCTGCCGGGGTTGTACCTGGCGGGGAGCGCCTTCAAGGGAATCGGCATCCCCGATTGTGTTTTGAATGGCACCCAGACTGCCGAAGCGGCACTCGATTATCTCGACCGGTAACAGACTATAAATGGGTGGGACACCCGTGAAGGAGACATTGCATGAAATGGGCCTCAAGTATTTCCACTCAGTCGACCATTGATAAATGTATTGCAGAAACCACCGCTCTGGTTCGCGAGCAATTGGGCGGTCTGGAAGCCCACCTGACTGTGTTGTTTGTGTCGCCTCATTTCAAGGAAAAATACAGTTTGATTCCGTCACTGCTGAGCGAGCAGATGGCTCCAGGTCTTCTGCTGGGTTGTTCCGGTGGCGGCATCATCGGCGGCGGCCGGGAAGTGGAACATAAACCCGCGTTCAGTATCACCTGCGCCCATCTGCCCAATGTGGAGATTCAAAGCATTCAAACCGACACGCTGAATTTGCCCGACCCGGACACCGCGCCGTCGGTCTGGCGGGAGTGGCTGGGCGTGGATGTGCAGAAAAATCCGCAGTTCATTTTGATGGCCGATCCCTTTTCCTTCCGCGGCGAAGAATTTTTATCGGGATTGGACTTTGCGTATCCGAACGCGTCCAAGGTCGGCGGTCTGGCCAGCGGCGCCAACTCGGCGGGCGGCAACGCGCTCTATCTTGGCGATAAAATTTTCAGCAGTGGGCTGGTGGGAGTGGCTCTGACCGGCGATATCGAACTCGACACCATCGTGGCGCAGGGATGCCGTCCCATCGGCAAACCCATGAGCATCACCCAGTGTGAGCACACTCTGCTCCAGCAGGTGGATGGCAAGCCGCCCTTGGAAGTGCTGGAAGCAATGGCCGAGACCCTGAATGAGGCGGACCGCAAGTTGTTGCAGACGGCGCTGTTTCTGGGCATCGAAATGGATCCCCTGAAAGACGATCCGGGGCAGGGCGATTTTTTGATCCGCAACCTCATGGGCGTCGACCGCAACACCGGGGCGTTGTCCATTGGCACCCTGTTGCGCAACGGGCAACTGGTGCAATTCCATCTGCGTGACAAGGTGATGTCCGCGGAGGACTTGAGTAGGATGCTTTCCAAATATCGGGAAAAAAGCGCGTCGGATCAAGCCCAGGGGGCGTTGCTGTTTTCCTGCCTGGGGCGGGGCGAACACCTCTACGGGACGCCCAACCACGATTCGGATTTGTTCAAGAGCAAATTGGGCGATATGCCTCTGGGAGGGTTTTTCTGCAACGGCGAAATCGGCCCTGTGGGGAAAACCACCTTCCTGCATGGCTATACCAGTTCCTTTGGCATCTTCCGCCCAGGCAATGCCCGGAGCTAAAAGTGGCCCGGCGAAGCGCCGGAGCTAAAAGGGGTGAACTCCGATTTGTGCTCAACAGTTGTCGGGCATAATTCGCAGAGTACAGCTATTTGCCTCCCCTGCCAAAGGGGCCGGGCAATGCCTGGAGCTAAAAGCGGCCACGCTCTGCTGGTGTTCGACAGTTATAGGGCATGATTCGCAGAGTTCAGCTCGTTGCGTCCAGCCGCGGGCTGGCAATTTAAAAATTATCAAGTTTTCAGGAGGAAAAACTGATGGCTGTTACCGTACAGGTGGATACCACACCCAATGAAAATGCTTTGAAGTTCACCATCAACCAGCCCGCTATTGAATCGGGACACAAGACTTTCCCCAATGCCGAAGCGGCGGAAGAATTGCCGGTCGCCAAGGCCCTGTTCGCTCTTGAGGGAGTGACCAGCGTGTTTTTAATGGCCGATTTCATCACCGTGACCAAAAAACCGGAGGTGAGTTGGGACGGTATTCAGGCCGCCGCAGTGAGCGCCATTGAAGCGGCCTACGGCTGAGGCAACCGGGCAGGGCCGGAGAAAAATGGTCACACTCCGCGTGTGTCCAGCAATTATTGGGCATGAAACCAGAGTTGAGTCTGTTGCCCCCAGCCGCAGGCTGGTTGTGTTAAGATCGTCTTTTTTAGAGTCCCTCACCCTGATCTACGTTATGCAAGATTTAGCTATCTGGGCTGAAGAGCTCATCATCCAATTGCCCCCGCTACTCCAGCTTATTCTGGGGATGTTCCTGTCCCTGGGAGTGTTCAAGCTTCTGCTGATGGCCTCCGATGCCTACGACAATTGGCAAAAAAAGAAATCAAAATAACCGGCGAAACGTCGGCCGGGCATGGCCCGGAACTAAAGGGGTCGGACTCTTCTTGCGCTCAACCATTAATGAGCATAATCCTGTCCCGGTTGGGCCGGTCCTTGCGAATGAGTGGTAGCCTCTACGAAGCATCTAAGTTTTATGATGTTTTATTTGGCGTGGTTTTATTTTCCGGTCCAGCGAGGCACTGGACCGGTTCTGGGGGAGGCCGAGAGCTAAGAGTTTTTGTGAGCCAGTTGTGCCGTCCTGGCTTCCAGGATTTTTTGCAGGTCAGGGTGATACAGCACCGCAGTTGTATCCGCGTGACTGGAATGGGACTGGAAACGGTTCATGAGCTTGTGGCGCAGTGGGGTGAAAGAACTTTTTCTGCCCCGCCACAAAAACCAGGTACCGCTGAGAAGCGTGGCACTCATTATGCGAGTCCAAAAAACGGTCATGGTGGTGCCCTCCATCCAATATTTTAATCGGCCCTATAAGCGTGTCTTGAAATCCAGCGGGACTGAATTGAACCGTTCTCTTCCGCCGCCACCGGATGCTTTTTTAGCTCATGGAATTTAGCAAAGATATACCCAAGTACTAAGCAAGTGACTCCGATGATGTGTGGTAAATAGGTACTCATGGTACCTTCTCCCCAATTGGGGTAATAAACGATTATACCAGTTTAAACGCAATAAACGTTCCTTAAGTCCTTTAAAAATAATTATTTACAAAATCTATAAATGTAAATCTTATATAACTAACTAAAGCTATTGGCTTTAAATCCCCATCTTTTTCAAGGTTTTTTTTAAAAATTTGGTTCTTGATTTATGGGATAGAAAAGATGGTTGGAATAGACAGTTTTTGTCACTTCTTGCGTCAATTGTGGGTTAAATGCGGGGAGCCAGCAAAGGTTTAAAATTGAAAAAAACCCGTGGCAAGCCGGTGGCGGGTTTTAGAGTGCTGTTGGGTTTTTAATGGGAAAGTCAGCAAACAAAGATTTATCTGACGGAACAGCGCCTTGAATTATGTGAATGATCCCCAGGGCATACGCTCTGGTGGGTGCATACCCCGGGGCCCAATCTGGCAAGTCACTTGGAGGAAAACTTGCCTGTTTAAAAATATATATCCTATCTGCGGCCTTGCCTGGGCTTATCAATTATTGATGGGTCACCTGAACTAAAGCAAAAGTCGTTCCAATGTTTCCAGTGCCAACTCGCTGGCCGGTAAAAATCGGCGAACTAATTTATAACCTATTGGAAAGATATAACTTGGTTTCGTTGAAATTTTTTTAAAGCCGTTAGGGTTGTTCATGCCGGGAACTGAGTTCTTCCAAAATTTCTGGATGTCTTCAATAAATTTAGTGCGGAGAGGGCAAATTTTAATAATTTTGTAGAAAAACCGGGCAGGTTGGAAAATTTTCAAAACTTGGATGAAGATAAAAGGGGGGCCAGCTACCTGGCAGTGATTTGCTCGAATACACCGTGCTCCAGATAGCTGGCGGGGGAGATTTTATGCGCCGGTTGGTTTCGTTTCGTCCAACTTATGAATGTGGGCCCACTTTGAAAAATTTTTTCCGATTTTAAGGCGCAGGCCGGTGGCGGTATCCAATGGGAATCCATCCCTGTGCTTCGCCTGCAGGTTTTTCAACTTGTTTGCATAAAGCAGTTTCAATCCGAATATTACTGCCAGAAGCGCCACCATAATTCCCAGGGTGAAGTGATAGGACAGGTTGTTGCCCATGGTGAACCCGCTATGCCACAGGCAATCCGCGGCCAGCCCCGGTTGCGCCCCACCCAACAGTGTTGTCGCATAAATCATGACCCGCATACCTGATTTCATATTTTTACCCTCCATTGGAAATAACCGATGCTTAATCTTTTCTTGATTAAGGTAAAAGCAAGAGCCATTCCAAAAAGTTATTGAGAACGGCTAGGTCGGCGAATTGATGGCGGGCACTTCTAAAATTAGTTGATTTTTTGCGCTTTAAATTTTGGTATCCGATAAAGAATATTTTCAGGTTGTGGGGGTGGGCAAAATGGGTTTTTAAAAACAGACAATTCCTGTCACCGAAAACCAAAATTTTGTCGGCTTGGTTTCAGGGATTTGCTTTTAAAAGGCTTATAAATCAATGACTGTAAGGTCCTGGGCGAGAATTATTTTACCGGAAAACTGCCTTTGGCAAGTTTGCAGGACGTCTGCCATATCGCAGGGCGGGTAAAAATGGGTGAGGCATAAGGTTTGACAGCCCGATTCGCGTGCCATCTGGCCACACAAGGTGGGTGTCAGGTGCTTAATGATTTTCATGTCATCGGGCATGGAGCATTCCAGGATCATGAGGTCCGCATTTTTTCCCAGCTCCACCATGCCGGGACTGTAATCGGTATCTCCGGAGATGGCCATGGTCTTCCCATTGGGATCAGTGAACCGGAACCCGCGGCTGATTTCAATATGCGCCACCTTTTTAGTGGTCACCTGCAAATCGCCGTATTGACGGGTTTCCTCATCCTGCTCCAGAATTTCAAGGGGGTAAGTTTTGGGGACCAGCCAGTTATTGAAAGCGTCCATCAATTTATCGAAGTAGGCTTTGAACCCGGGACCGGCTACAATTTCAAGGGAGCGCCGCCGTGGGTCTTGGGGGTACCGGGTGCTGAACAAAAAATAGATGAGGTCGCACATGTGATCCGGATGGTGGTGAGTGAAGTAAATACGGTCGATGTCGTGGTAGGTGATCCCCAACCGTAAAAGCTGATGCACATTGCCGTATCCGAAATCGATCAGGGACCGGACCCCGTCACTTTCCAGGAGGACACCGGCCGAGTTTCTGGCCAGGTCGGGTACCAGGGTACCGGAACCGAGAATAGTGATTTTCATGGGGGATTCCGGGTGGTTTTGCGGATTAAAATAGGGTTTGGTTTGATGTGAACCGATCAGTATAATGAGGCATAGTGACAACTGGAATTATAATCTGCCTGGCTTGAATAGGAGTTTTTTTTATATGCATTTTTTATCCATGCGATCTGTCTTTCTGAATTTTCTTCTGATCCTGTTCCTGGGAACCGGAAGCCTCACCGCGGAGACTTCCCGGTTCACCGATCTCGGTAAAGGTACCGTGATGGATAATCAAACCGGGTTGATGTGGCAAAAAGGCGACTCGTACCATGAATTGAATAAGGGCATGAACTGGTATGAGGCCCTGGAGTATATTGACCGAAAAAATTCTGAAAACTATGGTGGCTTCAGCGATTGGCGGCTCCCGAAGATTAAGGAAATTGAAAAGATATGGGAGCCCAAACGCCCGATCGCCAGTAAGGATGGCGATCCCATCGGCCTGCCAGAAGTGTTTACCGGCGGCGGCAGTTATTATTTATGGACGGCCAATGAACGCAATCTCGACAATGCCTGGTACTTTGGCCTGGGCCAGAAGGAAGATTACTTCAACTTGAAAGATTTGGGCGATCTGGATCAGGGTGTTAAAATGGTCCGGAAAGCAAAATAATACCTTGACCTGCAAGGTGGAATCCAGGGGTATTCACAATGATGCAAAAACAGTGTCCGCATGACATGAGCAATAGATTAAAAATAGTTTTGGTGGTGGCCCTGCTGACGTTTGCTTTAGGGATGCCCAGCGGCGTGTTCTCCCATAGCGAAGAAAAGCACGACCACGATATCAATAAACTTTCCCCCAAGCCGGAGGGCATGATTGAATTTGGTCAGGATCCGCCCCCCGCGGGATCGGAATACGCGGTGCCCCCGATGGACCACGGGGACCATGGCATGCATGGCATGGATCACAGCATGCCCGGCGATGACCCCTTCCGCCAGCGTGGCACCCACGACCTTTCCAAACTTGAGAAACCAAAGACCAAAGCGCAAGCTTTGCTGGCCCGAGGCAGAAACATATACCTTCACATGTGCGCCTTTTGTCACGGGGAAGATGGCAACGGTGGCGGCATAGCCACGGATTACCTGTATCCCTGGCCGCGGGATTTTCGCAAGGGTATTTTTAAATTCCGCTCGACTCCCACCGGGACTTTGGTCCGGGATGAAGATATTTATCGCACCATCACTCTGGGGGTAGCCGGCACGGCCATGCCGGCCTGGGGAGACGCGTTGTCTCCGGAAGATACCTGGGCGTTGGTGAATCTCATCAAAAGTTTTTCCAAGCGATTTCGTAAGGAAGCACCGGGCCAGGCCATCAAAATCGAACCGGTTGCTTCGACCCCGGAGCGGATCGCACGCGGCAAAGAATTATTCTTTCAAAACAAATGCAACGATTGCCACGGGGATAGCGGCAAAGGCGATGGGCGTCTGGCGGACTCTTTGATCGATGCCTGGCGCCATGCGGTCTTTGTCCACGACATCACCAATCCCAATCACTTCAAGGCGGGGCGCCAGCCGGAAGCCATTTACCGCACCATTTCCACCGGGCTGGACGGCACCCCCATGGAGTCCTACTCGCATTTGCCGGAGCAGGATCGATGGGCATTGGTCCATTTCATTCGGTCCCGTTTTTCCAAGGATTTTCAAAAGGCCGAGTTTGAAACGGACATTTATTCCAAATATGTGTCGTTTGAATTGGATACCGATCCATACAGTCCCGTATGGAAAGATGTGGCGTCGACCAATCTGGTGCTGAGGCCATTGTCGGCCCGGCGCGATGCGGTGGAGGTCATCAATTTTGCTTCCGTCAATAACGGGGAGGTCATCGCCATCCGGCTGAAATGGAAAGACGCCACCAAGGACGGTTTTGTGGAGAACCGGAGTGATGTGTACACCGATGGCGCCGCCGTGCAGTTGGCCCTGGGGGCTGTGACTCTGCACACGCACGGCCACAACGAACCTTTCTTTGGCATGGGCAATCGCGGCAAACCGGTTAACATCTGGCACTGGCGGGCGGGGTTGGAAGAAACTTTGGAGGCGTCCGAGGATTCCGAATACTTAGGCGGGGTCGATATGGATGCCCTCATTTTTGGCGGCATCATGTCCAATCCCGTAACCCGGTTGCTCAGCACCGCGCAAAACTCCGTGGATGAACTCAATGCCGAAGGCTTCGGCACCATCACCCCGCAACTGCCGGAATTCCAGAACGTGGAAGGAGCCGGTGAATGGCAGGATGGCGAGTGGACCGTGGTGTTTCTACGCACCTTGGAGTCCCGGGGCAAATGGGATGCCGTCCTCAAAATAGACACGCCGGTGCTGGTGGCGTTCGCGGTGTGGGATGGCGTCAAGGATGACCGCAATGGCCGCAAGGTGATCACTGTTTGGCAACGACTGAATGTTCAGCGCGAGCCTACTACCCGCCAAGGCCAGGTTGCACCTGGCTCCTTAGCGGGAGGGGAGGCGGATGGCTGATCTCGGTGAATCATGCCTAATAATTGTTGAGCGCCAGCAGAGCGTGACCCTTTTTGCTCCGGCGTTTCGCCGGGCAGGGGAGGCGGATGGCTGACCAGCCTGCGGCTGGTGGCAAATGGTGATGTTCTGCGCATCATGCCCAATAATTATTGACCGCAATACCAAGTTGGGCCTCGTTAGCTCCGGCGCTTCGCCGGTCCGCCCTTCTCCGCAGGCGGCCAGAGGGCTTGTTCCTGGGTCTCGTTGCCTCATAAATGAGGCAACAAAAAAAAACCGCACGGATGTAAAACGTTCTTTCCTGCCGGCAGTCGCGGGGATTTTTCTCATGCTGTTGACCGTGCAGAATGTCCCGGCGGAACCACGTATAGGCGTCGGCGAACTCAATTCTTTGATGGTCCAACACCTGCCGCAGAAAAACCCGCAAGCCCGCGGAAAACCCTTAACCGTATTCGAACAACGCCTGACCTTATTTCCCGGAGAGCCGCCGGTAACGTTCCTCATTCCCGGATTCAAAAATTACCATTGCGGCCAATGCCATCAACCGGAGCGGTTGGTCGCCAAAGCCGCCCAACGCATGCGCGGTGTTTTTGCCAGGCTCCGCCGGGAAATGCCCGCCATCAAAAAAATTCCCCTGCGCCAATACATCATTCAGCCGTACACAGATGCCCTGCTCCAACCTGGGCAAATGGCCCACGCCACCTTCGACACCATTCGCGTTTCTCCCGCAACAATTCTGATCGATGCCAAAGTTTATGATGGCGCCACCCATCGGCACGAAACTCTGCACCTCACCCAGCCTTTCCTGGGACGCGTCAACGAACTGGAGGCTTATGGATTCAACATTCGTTCCTCGGCGCAGTTTTTAATATTGAAGTACCCCTATTTCGCCGATGTGGTGCAGGCCTATTTTGTGCCTGAAATGGATCGCATCATGAAGGATTATTTCGCGCGAACGATTCGCGAAGATTTAAAAGTGCCGCGTGAAGTGCAATGGTTTTTAAACAGGTTCGATGAGACCGCATTAAAAAAATTGGATCAGGCGGTGGCGGGATTGATTCCTTTGTTGCAGGAAGTCAGCCGCTTGAATCGGGAGCATCCTTTAAAGGCCGCTTATTGGAGTGACCGGCTCGGCATTGACGCGTTCCTGCTTGAATTGTCTGCTGTCAAACTTCTGCCTTTGCCGGAGGTGACCGTATCGGATAAAACCCGCGCGCAGGCTTTTTCTATCTTTGAGTTGCAAATGTCCAAAGACGACAACACGCGTCTGGGTTACGTCATTGATCGTAAAAAGGAATCGCTCATGACTTTGAAATACGGCAAAAGTCCGGCGGACGCGGCGCAACGTCTCGCGCTTTATTTTCATTTTCTCAAACAACGCTTTCTCGATTCCGAGGGCAATATTTTGCTCGGTGTTCCCGATCCAGTGGATTTTAGAAATTTTGTTGAGAGGAAAATTCAGGAGGTTGAGAAGATGGTGGCGTATCCAGGAATGACGGCAATCGAACGGCAGGCGGGGCAGGCTTTTATCGAGGCAATGAAA
>SMVS01000048.1 GCA_004357435.1 Nitrospina sp.
GGGGAGGAAAAATCCTGACACGGTTTTGGTAGAGAATCTCATTGGGCTCAAGCCTGTAAAGTGGGAGAGGCTCATTACATTATCACGAGCTGACACTCACATTTATTATCATTTCTGCATCCGAATTGCAACAGGTTCCTTGTTCAGAAGTGCTCCTGAGCCGATAGACGAATGGCAACCGTGTATGTAATTATTTATATATCAGTCTCATACAACCTACTGGAAACACCACCCCTGCAATTCTGAAATTTTGGAGTTTTGTGATTGCCTAGTCTTTTTAAGTTATGCTACGTTGATGTAAGTTATTTGGATTCCCGAAATACCTCCCCTTGAAAAATTTTGTCGATGGCTGGCGTAGACTTCAGTTTCGCCGAAGCGGCCGAGGTTTTTCGCCGGCCACGCTTCTTCATTACCGTGATTCCGCCTGAAGCCGAATGAGCCTTGAATTACCCGCCCGCATCAGGTACCCTTGGCCTTTCCAAATCAATGACTCAATAAAATGATCCGAACCACCCTGATCGGGCACGCTTGCCTGCTCATCCAGTCCAAGGAAACCACTATTCTTACCGACCCGGTCTGGTTCGATTACCTGTGGGAAGAAATCAACACGCTGTGCCCCAGCATCGTCTTGGAGAAGGATAAAATTCCTCCGGTGGATGTCCTCAACCTGTCGCACCGTCATCAAGATCATTTCGACGTGCACACCCTGGCCTACCTCAAGCGCAACGACCGCATATTGAAGCCGGACGTCACCATCCTCGCCCCGCAAGACGATATTTTGCTCGATATCCTCAAGGAACTGGAGTTTGAAAACGTCCACGTGGTCTCGGACTTCGAACCGATCCAGATCAAAGATGTGACGATCACGGCGACGCCATCGCGCAACCAGGCGAGCACATCGCAGGATTATTTTCCCGAGCACGGACTGCTGGTCAACGACGGCGAAGTGACTCTCTGGAACCAGGTGGACACCATCGTGGATCCTGACATCGTCGAGCACATCTGCAGTTTGTACGGGCAGGTGGATATGGCCCATGGCCGGTTCGTGCCTTTACTGGAGGGCAACTTCGCGTACAACAAACCCTTTGTCCTGCCTTTTAATGAGTACTGTTCCTTCTTGAATGTGATGAAAGCGCTCAATCCAAAATTCGTGGTTCCGGGTTCGGCCGCCTTCCGTTACCGCGACGAGTTCAACTACCTGAACGCCTACACGTTTCCGACCACTCAGGAACAGTACCTGCGCGACCTCAAAGCGTTTTGCCCGGAGATGGCAGCCTCCATGTTTTTATCCGGGGATGTCGCGCATATCGAAACCAGCGGAGTGCGCATTGAAAAGCAGTCCTCTAATTTCGTGCGCGTGCGCGAAGATGACAGCCAGAAAGTAATTTTCAAACCTGTTATGGAAGTCGCGCCGATACGCACTCAAACCAGCGACCCCAAACAGGTTGAGCAGGAATTCATCGCCATCCGGGATTTTGTTGAAAATCAGCTGTTGGATCGACTTAAAAAAGCTGACATGTGGAACGGATGGAAGGAATGGCAAGTGTGTTATCAGTTGGAAGTGTTCGGCCAAGAGAAAGAACCGGAAGTGTGGAGCATCGATTTTGGACTGCCCGAGCCTGAAGTTCAAAAAGGCGACCTCGGCAAGATCAATGTCTTCGAAGCCATCGCCTCCTCCGAGTTGCACGCTTTGATCGAGAAAAGAACGTCATGGGATTACGTGGCCTTGTGCGGCAACTACCGGACCTTCAATAATATCTATCGTGTGACCGAAGGCAATTTTGAATACTACTCCTCCGAAAAACTCAACCAGGTGGTCGAACCCCTGATGGAAGCCTTCCCCGCCACCCTCGAAATGGACCGCGAGAAATTCATGAAAGACGTCCGCCGCTGGAAAAACAAAGCCTAACCGGCGAAGCGCCGGAGCAAATGGGTCCTGGCTCGGTCGTACACTCAATAAATTTCAGGCATGATTCACAGGGGTTCAGCACTCTGCCTCCCTCGCTAGAGGGCGCCGGCCCCCGCTAGGGGGTTTTTTCTTCTGCGGGAATGTCGGGCAGTTTGAAGACGGTGGACTGGACCACCGGCACCTGATAAAGAAAGCCCCCATTGGTATGGTCCAATCCCGCCTCGAAATATAAAAATTCGAATATCTCATCGGCGCGTTCCGCCTCGATCGACACCGTGACGACCTCCACCTCAACGTATTCTCCATAGGTTTTGTTGGTGGGGTTCTTGGTACTGCGGCCGCGGCCACGATCAATATCACAGGTGTTGACACCTTTTTCCTTGTGGAGGCGGCCGATGACCTCCGACGCGTTGCCTTGTAGGAGAACACAAATAATTTTTTTGGTGTGCGTTACAAAATCCATAGATGACAACTCCTGATGAGATTGCGTTTAGGAGGACCCGCCGGGTTCGGCGGAACGCGATGCTCCTTCACCGCTCAGCCGGTCCAAGACATCGGGGGGAATGTACGTCGCCGCCTTGTCCACCGGGGTGATGTACATGATCCCCATTCCGGGCGTGTCCAGTTTACCGGCGAGATACATTTTTTCAAAAACCCGGTCCACCTGGTCGCTGGACACCACGATGTTGATGACTTCCTTTTCCACCTCCACCGCGACACCGAGAATGCCCAACCGTTCGCGCACGCCCACCCCACGGGCAAAATGCACGGTCGCGCCCTGCGCTCCCGCCCCGCGGGCGGCTTCAATAATGGTTTCGGCATACCCGCGTTGCACCACACAGGTGATCAGGGCAACATCGGTCAGCACTGAAATTTCTCGCATGGGTCCTCCTTTATGAAGTTCGTGAACGAATCCAAAGTCCGGTGACCAGAACAGAAATGATGGGACCAATGGACGCCATCGAAAGGATTCCGAACCCCTCGACGGCGCTGACGGCGTCACCGAACCCCAATCCCATAGCCAAAACCAGGGGAACAGTGACCGGCCCGGTGGTCACACCCGCGCTGTCCCACGCCACATTTACAAATTCCTCAGAAGAGAGAAAAGTCAAAACCGCGCCGATCAGATAAAGGGGCAAAATAAGAGCGCCAATGGGAATTTCATAAATGATTTTGACCACCCCCAGGGCGATGCCGCAACCGACGCCAACCGATACGGCGATCATCAGCATGCTTTTTTTGAAAGCACCGTTGGTTAAATTTTCCACCACCAGACCCAGCGCGTTCAATGCCGGTTCGGCCAGCGTGGCGCCAAAGCCCAGGATCCACGCGAAGGTCACGGCCACTAAAATTCCTATCCGGTAATCAAACAGGGGCGAATTTTTGATGTGCTCCAGTTGGGTGAAAGCACCGGGGATGAGGTTGCCGGACTGACTGCCCAGTTTGGCGAGTCCATAGCTGAGTCCCAGACTGAAAATGATCATCCCCAGAACCGCCAGGAACAGGCCGTAGGCAACGATGCCAGGGTCCCGCACTTTTTCTTTCAGGATCACCACCAGAACAAAAAAGAGAAAGATCACCAACGGGACGATGGCGCGGATGCCGCCGACGATTTCCAGACCGGGTGTGGCCTCGTACCAGACTAAACCGGCTTGCCCGGCGGCCAGGGACTGAGCCGCTAGGATGATGGCATCGGGGGTGGTGTGTTGCGATAAAAAAATCGCCAATGCCATAACGGCCACGATGGGAAACAGGGAGGCCAGAGTCACGATCCCGAAACCGGACAGGGAGGAATTGCCCTTGCCCGCAGAAGAGGCGATGCCAATGCCCAGCGACAGCACGAGGGGCACGGTGACCGGCCCGGTGGTGACCGCGCCGCAATCCCAGGCCAGCCCCAGAATTTTAGCGAGTTCAGGATCGGACATGCAGTACAGGGTCAGCCCCAGAGTCGGCACGAGCGTGAGGTAGATGATCGGTTTCAAACTCCAGCCGTACAGGAACCGCATGGTTCCCAATACCGTGGCCAACCCCACGCCGATGCCGACCATCAGCACCAGGGTTCCGGACCAGTGATTCAGAATGGCATATAAATAAGGAGCCCTTTCGACACTGACCATCGACCCAACCGTTTGCAGGGCGCCGATCGCCGGTTCGGCAAAAGTCACGCCGATGCCCAGCAGAAAGCCGATCAACAGCACCACCGGCAGTTTGGATTTTTTGGGAAGACTGTGTCCGATCAACTCGCCGAAAGGCATCAGTCCCAGTTTGAGCCCCTCCAGAAAAATCATCAGACCAATGATGACCGCCAACAGGCCCCACAGGATCACCCAATGGTCCAGCACGGTTTGCCTCAAAATGAAAATCTGAAACAACATCAGGTAAAGGGCGAGAGGCACCACTCCTTTGATCTGTGCGATCAATCGTTCGCTGATATAAGGGGCGAGGATACGGGTGATGTCGACGCGGCGCAATTGGACTTTGGGCGGAACGTAGGGAATTTCCCGGCCTTCGGCGTCGTATTCGGGTTGCGGCGTCAGATCATTATAGCTGACGAACTTCTGGTTGATGCGGACTTCCCGGACAAAATCTCCGAAGCGGATTTTCTGACCCATGAGCTGGCTCCTGGTCGGATGATTGATCAACACACTTGTATTTGGGAACCCTCACTCTCGCGCCTCCCGGTGAAACCATTGACTCGCAGAGGATACGGAGCTATGGTTTATTATACTGAACCTTTGCGAAAGGGACAAATTGGATCAACTTTCGAGCACGGTTCTGGGCTTGGGGATTCTGCTGGCATTGGCGGTATTGATGTTGCCGGTCGCCCGGCGTTTGCATATTCCCTTCACGGTTTTCCTGGCCCTGGTGGGCGGCGTTTTGGGAGGAATGGAGCTGGTTTTTCCTGAATCCTCCGGGGCGGGCCCCTTCAACGATTTTCTGCACTTTTTGCAGGAGTTTCATCTCACTTCGGAAGCGGTGTTTTTTATCTTCCTGCCGGCTCTGATTTTTGAATCGGCCCTCTCCATCAATGTCCACCGATTGCTAGACGACCTCATTCCCATTCTGATCCTGGCTATTGTCGGACTTCTGGTTTCCACTTTTATTGTCGGCCTCAGCATGGTGAGCGTTTCCGATAAGGATTTGCTGGTCTGCATGTTGTTGGGGGCGATTGTATCGGCCACCGACCCGGTGGCGGTGGTCGCTCTGTTCAAAGAACTGCAGGCCCCCAAACGCCTGACCATTCTCGTCGAGGGTGAAAGCCTGTTCAACGACGCCACCGCCATCGTCATGTTCACCATCCTGACAGGCATGATTCTGCGACAATCCGAACCTGGTATCGCGGCGGGAATCGGATCTTTTCTGAAAGTGTTTGTGGGAGGCGTGTTAACCGGTTACGTTTGCGGGCGGATTGTTTGCGGAGTGTTCGGCCAGATCCAAAAAGTCCCCATCATCAAAATCACTTTGTCCATTTGTGTCGCTTATTTCTCTTTTATCATCGCGGAACATTATTTGCACGTTTCGGGCGTGATGGCGGTAGTGACCGCCGGTTTGGTGGTCGGTTCCCTGGGACCGTCCGTGATGTCCCCGCCCACGTGGCATTCTCTGCAAGAGACTTGGGACCACCTCGGCTTCTGGGCCAATGCGGTTATTTTTATACTGGTCGGGATCGCCGTCCCGAATATCCTGATGAGCATGACCGGCACGGAGGTGGGACTTTTAGGGATCATGATCCTTTCCGCCTTTGTGGCACGCGGGGTCATCTTGTACGGAATTTTGCCTGGGTTCACCTTTGGCAATTGGGTGGCCAAGGTCAACATGGCTTACAAGACAGTTATGTTCTGGGGCGGTCTGCGCGGCGCGGTTTCCCTGGCGCTGGCGCTGGCGGTGATGGAAAATCCGGCGTTCAGCGAAGACACCCGCCATTTCGTCGGAGTGATGGTCACCGGCCTCGTCTTGTTCACCTTGTTTGTGAACGCCACCACCATCGGCGCCGTCATGCGGTTTTTTGGGCTGGACCGGTTGTCCCTGGCGGATCAGGCGGTCCGCCAACGCGCCATCAAGGTGTCCTTGAACGACATCTCGAAATACCTCGAGCATTGCGCCGAGGAGTTGGAAGTGAGCCCGGAGTTGACCCGCGAGATGTTGGACCGCTACCATCACCGCATTGACGCGTTGAATCGCCAACAGGAACAAACCCGGAAAATTCCACGGGTGGACTGGCTACGCATCGGCCTGACCACGTTGACCCACCAGGAACGGGCCGGGTACCTGCAACATTTTGGTGACGGGTTTGTCGATTCCACAATCGCCCGCGTCCTGCTGGCGCAAACCGAAGACCTGATAGACGGCATCCGGCTCGACGCCGTCCGAGGGTATGAAGCGGCCTGGAACAAACACCTCGGTTTCAACTGGCGTTTCAGCATGGGATCCAAAATTCAAACCTGGACTGGCTACTGCGGTGTCCTGGCGGAACTGCTCGCCGACCGCTTCGAGATTTTGATTTCCCAACGCAAGTCCGTTCGCGCTCTGTTGACCACCGAAATCAAAAATGTCACTCAGCTGTTGGGTGAGGAGACCGGCGGGGAATTGACCGGTCTGCTGGCAACCCGCTTGGCGGTGATTGAAAAAGCGTTGACCATGCTGAAACTCCAATACCCCGATTACACACGGACCCTGGAAAAACGATACCTGTCGCAAGTGGCGCTCCGGCTGGAAAGCACGGAGTTTGAGGACATGGCGCAACATTACATCATCAGCCAGGAAGTGTTTCAGGATCTGTGGCGGGAGTTGGAGTCGAGCACCCGCCGGATATCGAAACGGCCCAAACTGGACCTGGGACTGCAACCGGAGAAACTGGTGGCGCGGGTGCCGCTGTTCGCCGATTGTCCGCCCGACCGGATCGCCCACATTGCCAAACTGCTCCATCCTAAACTGGCCCTGCCGGGAGAAAAAATTATCCGCAAGGGGGAGCCGGGCCACACCATGTACTTCATTTCATCGGGCAGTGTAGAGGTGGCAGGGAATGGGGAGTCGATCCTGCTCGGCACCAACGACTTTTTCGGAGAGATCGCCTTGTTGCAAGATGTCCCCCGGACCGCCGACGTCACAGCCCACGGGTTTTGCAATCTTTTGGTTCTGGATGTGAAGGATTTCCGTGACTTGCTTGCCACCACCCCCGACCTCAAGGAAACCATCGAACGCACCGCCCAGAAACGATTGCCCCCTAGCGGAGGGGCAAATAGCTAACCGTTTTGAATCATGGTCGACCACTGTTGGGCGCAAGTCAGAGTTAGGATCCACTTGCCTCCCCTGCCAAGGGGTCGTAGCGGTAGCCGACGCCGTGGACAGTGCGGATGATTGCCGGGTTTTGCGGGTCCTTTTCGATCAGCTTGCGCAGTTTTGAAATGTGTTGATCGAGGGTCCGGCTGTTGGGCAGGTAACTCTGGCCCCAGCAATGGTCGAACAGGGTGTTGCGATCCACCACCCTGCCCCGGTGGTCGTGCAATAATTCGAGGATGCTCACGTCCCGCAGGCTGAGATCGATGCGGCGCTCGCCTCGGCGGGCGCGCAACTCCTCGGGATAAACTTCCAGGTCGCCCAACTGCAACACGCGCGCCTGGCCTCCACCGGATTGGTTGGCCAGGCACCGCCGGGTGACGGCTCGGATTCTGGCCACCACTTCACGGGTGCCAAAAGGTTTCATGATGTAATCGTCCGCGCCGAGTTCCAGCCCGATCACACGGTCGATCTCCTCCGATTTCGCGCTAAGGAAAATAACCGGCACCTGACTGCTGTGACTGCGAATCTCCCGGCACACGGCGTAACCGTCCTTGCCCGGCATCATGATATCGAGCAGAACGAAGTGCGGCGACTCTTTATGGAACTTAGTCACCGCATCAGCGCCATCCACCGCCAGCACGGTTTGGTAGCCTTCGGCTTCGAGCAGATCGCGCAACCCCTCTCGAATGTATTGATCGTCCTCCGCAATTAAAATTTTCATGCCAGCCTCTGAGGTGTGTGCAACACAATTTTAAAACAAGCGCCCTGGTCCGTTGGAACCAGGGTGAGGTCGCCGCCGTGCAACCGGGCCAGGTCCCTGGCGATGCTCAACCCGATCCCGGTACCCGCCACACCGTCGGTACTGCGGGAACTGACCCGGTAAAACGGCTCGAAAATACGGTCCGCGTCGCGCTTTGAAATGCCGGGACCATGATCCCGCACGGTGATGCAGGTGCGGTCGGCTTGGCGAGCGCTTTTGATCTCCAGGCGCGCGCCGGACGTTCCGTATTTTTCTGTGTTGCTGAAAATATTATTGAGAATCTGCTCGAGCGCGTCGGGGTCGACTGCCACCCGGCCGGCCGCTCCTTTCTGAAAATGAATCCGCACCCCTTTGGCTTGCAACGAAGGGGCAAACATCTTGAGCGTGGCTTTGATGATTTCATCCACCTGACCCATTTCGCAGCGCAGAACCAAACGGTTTTTTTTGGATCGGCCAAAGTTGAGAACGTTCGCGATGAGCCGGGACAGACGATGACTTTCGTTAGTGATCACTTCCAAATAACGCCGGAACTTGCCCGCTTCCTCCGAGTCATCTTCCCGCTGGTTCTCGCCCAACAACTCGGCATAGAGCCGGATATTGGTCAACGGGGTTTTCAATTCATGGGAAACCTGGCTCACGAAGTTCACCCGCTGTTCGGCGAGTTTCATCTCGCGCGTATGCTCCCGATACAAGTAGAAGGCCAAGCCGAACAAAGCCGTGCCGACCGCGGTCAAAGCGCCCGCCAGGTTGAACCATTTTAAATCCGCCCCCTGGCCAAGCCCGGAGCCAAAATATTCCAGCTTCCAACTTCCCAGCGGTGGACTGAGCGACAATTGATGTACCGGACCCGCCACCGGTTCGAACCGGCCCCATTGGTAGACCACCGTCCCGGCGGAATCGACCAAGCGGATACGGGCATCCCCCAGGCGGTCGTTCGGTCCCCCGGTGGCGGGAAGCAGACCGATGATGTTGGCCTGTAAA
>SMVS01000049.1 GCA_004357435.1 Nitrospina sp.
CCCGCTCGGTACGAATCGCCTGTCGGCCCGGCGGCATTTCGTCGAGGATGGAAATGTCCATGTCGCCATAAAGGGTCATGGCCAGCGACCGGGGGATGGGGGTGGCGGTCATGACCAACAGGTGCGGGGCCTGGCCTTTTTTGCCGATGGCGTCGCGTTGCAGAACCCCGAAGCGGTGTTGTTCGTCGATCACCGCCAGGCCAAGATTTTTAAATTGCACGTTCTTTTGAATGAGAGCGTGGGTGCCCACCACCAGAGAAATGTTGCCACTCGCCAGGTCTTCAATGATTTTATTTTTGTCTTTGAGGTTGGACACCAGCAGTTCCAAGCGAAGCCCCAGCGCTTCGCAGTAGGGCTGGATGTTCAAAAAATGCTGTTCCGCCAAAAGCTCGGTAGGTGCCATGAGGGCCGCCTGATAGCCGTTGTCAATGGCGGTCAACAGGGCGGTCAGGGCGACGATGGTTTTACCGCTTCCCACATCGCCGTGCAGGAGACGGTTCATGGGCCGGGGCCGTTCCAGGTTTTCCATGATATGCCCCAGCACTTTTTTCTGGGCGCCCGTTAACTGGAAGGGCAACAGCCGCACAAAGCGCTGGATGAGGGGGCCGCGGGTTTTGAAAGGGACGCCGGTATCCTGCTCTCCGGCGTGTTTCTTTTTGGTGGCCAGGCCCAGTTGGATGAGAAACAGTTCTTCAAAAATGATCCGGAACTGGGCGGGGGTGCGCATTTTTTTGAGGTCGGACGCGGCCGTATCGGGCGGTGGAAAATGAGCTTCGTGAAAAGCCTGGGACCGCGCCATCAACTGATTGCGCCGTACCAGCTCCGCGGGCAGGAACTCTTCCATGAGGCCCGCGTACCGTTCGACCAAATGAGCCATGATCGCGCGCAGGGATTTTGAATGGAGTCCTTCGGTGGTGTGGTAAACGGGAACGATGCTCCCGGTTGCCAGTGCTTCATTGTTATCGTCGGGCACGATTTCGACATCCGGGTGGGTCATCTCCAGCGCCCGGCCCGACCCGCGAATCGGTTTGCCGGACACGATGAGCTGACGTCCGATGGCGAACTTTTCCCGCATGTAGGTTTCGCTGAATTTGAACCAGCGGAACAGGATGTTGCCGGTGTCGTCCTCGACCAGCACCTGGAACAGTTTTTTTCTTCGTCCCAAACGCACCACGTCAGCGTCGATCACGGTTCCGGTGAAGGTGATCTGCTCACCTTCGATGAGCTGGACGATTTTTTTTACCCGGGTTCGGTCTTCAAACCGGTGCGGCAGAAAGTACAAGCCGTCTTCCACCGTGTTCAGCCCCAATTTGCTGAAAAGCCAGGCGCGTTTCGGGCCGACGCCTTTGATGTACTGGAGCGAGTCCTGGAGCGAGGTTTGGTGTGTTGGGTTTTTCGGGGTTTTCATAGTGCGTTGGGGGCGGTTGAACGATTTTGCGGATGTTAATTTTGTTCAAAAATCATCCTACACAGAACTGGTCCAAGAATAAATAAAAGAAATTTGATGCTATATTATATGAAGGTAAATTTCTCTGCGGGAGAGTAGCAGGAAACAACCGGTTGAGCTTGCCCCCTTGAGAAATTTTAATTTTCAGTTTATTGCGGATTTTTAGCAAAAACACAGCGATTTATTGAGCTCAGGTTGCGCATGCGCCAAATGAACGAAATCATCGATGCCGTCCTCAATTACCATCCCGAGGCGGAAGTGGGTATTATCTACGATGCCTACCTTTATTCCGCCAAGGCGCATCGGGGACAAAGCCGGCAATCGGGCGAGGCCTACCTTTCGCATCCCGTGGAGGTGGCTTACAACCTGACCCGGTTGAAGATGGATGAAAAAACCGTGGCGGCGGGCCTGCTCCACGACACCATCGAGGACACTCTGGCCACTCCGGAAGAAATCGAGGAATTGTTTGGCGAGGAAGTTTATCGCCTGGTGGATGGGGTGACGAAAATCGGCCAGGTATCTTTCGCCAGCCGGGAGGAGAAGCAGGCTGAGAACTACCGGAAAATGATTCTGGCCATGGCGAAGGACATCCGGGTGGTCATGATCAAGATGGCGGACCGCGCCCACAACCTGCACACCCTGAAGTCCGTTTCTTCGGAACAACAACGCCGGGTGGCCAAGGAAACATTGGAAATTTACGCGCCCATCGCCAACCGGCTGGGCATCGGTTGGCTCAAGGCGGAGTTGGAAGACGGGTCCTTCAAATATCTGCATCCGGAGAAGTATCAATCCATCAAAAGTCGCATGGCTCAAGGTGAGGAAGAAACCAAAAATCTGTTGAACACCATCACCGACGAAATGAAAAAGGAATTGAAGGCCGCCAACATGGAGGGATTGGTGAGCGGACGTTCCAAGCATATCTACAGTATCTACAAAAAAATGATCAATCAGGAAATCGATTTGGACGATGTTTACGATCTGATTGGCATGCGGGTGATCACCGATACGGTTAAAAATTGTTATGCCCTGCTGGGGCTGGTGCATTCCTTGTGGCGGCCCATTCCAGGCAAGTTCAAAGATTATATCGCGATGCCCAAGCCCAACTTTTACCAATCCCTGCACACCACGGTGAGCGGGCCCAACGGTCAACGCGTGGAGGTGCAAATCCGTTCCCATGAAATGCATCGGGTGGCCGAGGAGGGAATTGCCGCCCATTGGCAATATAAGGAAGGGGAGCAGTCGAAAAACGTGGACGATCACCTCAGCTGGGTGCGCCACATGCTGGAAGACCAGAAAGACATCAAAAATCCCAAGGATTTTCTGAGTTCCCTCAAAGTGGATTTATATTTTAAGGAGGTCTATGTCTTCACCCCGGAAGGAGATGTCGTGCCTCTGCCACGCGAGGCCACACCGGTGGATTTCGCCTATCAGGTGCACACCGACATTGGCCATCATTGCCTGGGAGCCAAGGTCAACGGCAAGATGGTGCCTTTGCGCTGCAAGTTGAAAAATGGCGATCAGGTGGAGATTCTAACCTCCAAACTAAAATTTCCCAGCCGCGATTGGTTGGCTTTCGTTAAAACCTCCAAGGCCCGCGGCAAAATTGCCAACTTCATCAACAGCCGCGAGCGGGAAAAATGCCTGGACCTGGGCCGTCAAATCCTGGAAGCGGAAATTCGAAAATACGGTTTCAATCCCACCGACACCCTCAAGGGAAAACCTCTCGAGGAAGCGGTTAACGCGTGCGGGTTCACTTCACTGGACAGTTTGTTGACGTCCATCGGGTACGGCAAAACTTCGGTCCATCCTGTGGTCGACAAACTTCTTCCGAAAGACTCTCTGCAGGAAGCCAAAAAAGTGGCGGCGGACGTCAAGTTGTCCAAAAAACCGCGGGCCCGCGGGACCGGCCGCGGCCTGAAAGTGAAGAGTTTTGACGGCAACATGATGATTCGGATCGGCAAATGCTGTAATCCGGTGCCGGGGGATCCGATCGCGGGTTACATCACCCGTGGCCGGGGAGTTTCGGTTCACAGCAAGGATTGCCCCAGCTTGATCGCGCTGGCCAATGAAGCGGAACGTATCCTTGACGTGGAATGGGATGAAACGCGCACCCATCCGTTTCAGACTCAGATCGCCATCGTCACGGATGACAAGCCGGGCCTGCTGGCGAAAATCAGCAATGCGGTGGCTGGTTGCGACGTCAATATCATCCGCGCCAATGTTAAGCAGGGGCCACTGCAACGCGCTTATTTCGACCTGAGTGTCGAAATAAATGATCTGGACCACCTCAACCGGACGCTCGCGGAAATCCGCAGAGTGTCCGGCGTGATTCACGCCGAGCGTGTCAAAGAGTACGGGAAACGCCTGGGGAGATTGAAGCCATCCAATGAACTGGAATCTCTTTCCGGGGGGAAAGAGGCTGGGATCAACTGACCGATGCTGGGGTCCGCGCCACGATTGGAGCCCGCACCACCTTGCCCGCTTTGAGGCAACGGGTACATACCTTGAGGGTTCTGAGTGCGCCCTTGTAAACCACTCGAAGTTTTTTTAAATTCGGATTCCACCGCCGACGGGTGGTATTTTTGGCGTGACTGACATTGTTCCCGAACATGGGACCCTTGTCGCACACATCACATCTTTTAGACATTCTTAAGCTCCTGGGAAATCTACTTTTGACGAAGGGCCAATGCTAACATACCGAAAGAACAGGGGCAAGAGATTTTGATGCCGGAGATGCAATGGCGTGGCTAGTGGCTTGGGACCGTCTGGCAAAGAACCAAAAAAACCAACCTTTAAAAATCAAAGATTGGCAGTGCTTGCAGGGCGGGGACAACCCTTATTTATTCAATGAACTCAGATTCGGTCAGCAATTCGCTCAGGATTTTTTCGGCCACTTTTTCGCTGTTGATTTGAAACCGGCCTTCGGCGATTTCAGTCTTGATCCGGTTAATTTTTTCGGTGCGGATGTCAGGCGTAGCCTGCACGGTTTCCAAAGCTTTCTGGATGCCTTTGGCTTTGACGGAAAGAGCAATCTGCTCGCCACCGGCTACGGGACCGGCCGTGGCAACTTTTTCCGCGGCAGGCTTATTTTGTTTCGGAGGGACCTCCGAAACACCTTTGTTTTTATTAATCCGAAATTCGTTTCCAGGAATTTCCATGGCGTCTCCCCCGCTGGGGGACCTCAAAAAAAACTATTCAGGAGAAGCTCTCACAGCAACTCTCTCGTACTTTATCGGTGGCCTGAAACTAAAACTTAAGCCTTTATTTAAAACCTGTTGCGGCTTTTCAAACTCGTTGAATTTTCACCACTTTTATAAGATAACTCGTTAACCGGGAGTTGTCAACAAAGGCTCCGATTATAAAAAATTTGAATTCAGCCTGGCAAAAATTAGGCGCCGGGCCAGCCTTGGACCCACATTAGATCGGTTGATTATCGGGATTTTAAAGGAATGAACACTAAAAATCCGGTTCCGGCGGTGGACATCATCATAGAAATGGCCAACGGCCAGCTGGTTCTCGTCGAACGGCGGAATCCGCCGCACGGCTGGGCGCTCCCCGGGGGATTTGTAGACTGGGGGGAGTCTCTGGAACAGGCGGCGGTGCGGGAGGCGAAGGAGGAAACGAGTCTGGATGTCGAACTGATCCGGCAATTTCACACCTACTCGGCGCCGGACCGGGACCCCCGCAGGCATTGCATCACCACGGTATTCCTGGCCCGCGCCCAGGGTGTTCCGCAGGCGGCGTCGGACGCCAAAAAATGCGCTCTGTTCAGCAAGGACGATTTACCGGCCTCATTGGCATTTGACCACGGGGACATTATCAGGGATTATTTGCAAACCCGCTGGCAGTGAGGTTGCCACGGCCTTTAAAACTTTTCACCGCGAGCTGAATGTGCGAACTGCTGTCCGTGTTCTTGGTTTCTATCTTTTAATACTTGGGGCCCCTCAGACCTCAGCCTGGAGTTTCGGAATGGATGCCTACCAACCGCTGTTGTGGGATCACCTGGAAAAGTTGTGCGCTTTTGGTCCCCGCAATCCGGGGAGCGCCGGACATGCGCAGGCGCGCGCCTACATCCGGGAAATTGCCGGCCGTACCGCCGATACCTGGCAGGAGCAGGAGTTTGAGGTGGAGACCAGCGACCGGGAAACGGTGACCCTGTACAATATTGAATTGAATTTCAAGGGAACCCGGGATCAGCCGCCCATTCTATTAGGGGCGCATTATGACACCCGGCCTTACGCGGATGAGGAAATCGATTCCGTCCTCAAAAGCCAGCCGATCATCGGGGCCAATGACGGCGGGTCGGGCACCGCGGTCCTGCTGGGTCTCGCGCAGTACCTGCACGATCATCCGCCAGCGCGGCCGGTGCGCATCGTTTTTTTTGATGGTGAGGATTACGGCGTCCGTTTTTCCTCGGATTATTTTCTAGGCTCGACGCACTATGCCGACCAGTTGGCCGGGCAGGATAAAACCCTCTGGCCCCATGCCGTCTTGGTGGTGGACATGGTGGGCGACAAGGATCTTAGAATTCTCAAGGAAGTGAACTCCACCAAAAGCGCGCCGGGGTTGGTGGACACCCTGTTCCAAAAAGCCGGAGAATTGGGGATGGATCAGTTTTTTCCGAAATACGGCTACGCGGTGCGCGACGACCATATTCCGTTTGCCGCCATAGGCATTCCCTCCGTCCTACTGATCGATATGGAGTACCCGCACTGGCACAAGTTGGCCGACACGCTGGACAAATGCTCGGCGGAAAGTTTGTTTGCGGTGTTTACCGTGGTCGCGCAAAGTTTGCCGGAGATAAACTGAAAAATTTAGACGGGACCGCTCCGCGCGGGGCGAACAAAAAGATTAAATTAACCACAGATGAACACAGATAAACACGGATGGATTCATTTGTCATGCTGAGCCCGTCGAAGCATGACCCGCTTTATCCATAGGCCGTAGTGGAAACAGCGAGAAAAGGTGCGGTGGGTCATTCTGAGGAGCGATCCGCGACGAAGAATCCTGGTTGTCCAAAAATTCTCACTTATCCAAAAGACTCTTCTGCAAGGCGCGGGCTTGTAGATTTTCTGGATCGATCTCCAGGATGATTTTCAATTCCTGCGCGGCTTCTCCGGGCCGGCCCTGCCGTTTATGGATTTCGTACAGTTGCCAGTGTAACGACAAAAAATCGATTCCCATCCGGATGGCTTGGTTGTAAGACTCTTCCGCCTGGGACCAGTGGCCCAGCGCGAAAAGAGTGTTGCCCAGATTGAAGTGAGCCAGAGCGAATTCCGGATCGAGGCCCAGCGCTTTTTTGAGGTGGGGCAGGGCGCCTTGGGGATTGCCCTGTTTGTTGAGGGCGGCTCCCATGTTGGACAATGCCTGAATAAAGTTGGGATAAAGGGTCAGGGCTTTTTGAAACTGGGCGATGGCTTTTTCGATTTCACCCTTGCGAAAATATTGTCCACCTAAATTCGACAGGGCCTCCGGAAAATTGGGATGGATGCTTAAAGTTTTCTGGTACTCCGCAATCGCCCGGTCCACCTCGCCCATACCGCGATAGGCCACCGCCAGATCGTAATGCGCCAGCGCGTAGTTGGAGTCGATCTGGAGCGCTTTCTGGTAAAGCTGAATGGCCCGATCGACCTCGCCCAAAGCGTATAATTTAAAGTTTCCCTGATAATAGTAAGCCTCTTTGGAATTTTTATCCTCTGCCAGCAATTGCTCAAACGACATCAGGGCGGTGCCATGAAGATGCGGTTTGAGGTAATTGATGGGCAACGCCAGGTTGATCGAACGGCCTTCCAGTGTGGCCAATCCGATGACCTTGTTTTCCCGATTGACCAGCGGTCCGCCGCTGAAACCGGGGCTGAACGGGGTGGTGGTGTAAATGAAGGAGTATTCCGGATACGCCTGCGAATGCACTCCCAGCACGAAGCCGAAAGTTTGCAGTATCGCTCCGCGCAGTCCCTCCGGCTGGGTCTGCACCGTCTGCGAGGGGTAGCCCAGGGCGCTCGAATAATCGTAGGGTTTCAGCAGGTCTGAATTTCCCAACTCCAAAGTGGAGAAGGCGTCGCCCGTAAGTTTGAGGATGCTGAAATCCTGCGCCCGGTTGACATTCAATATGCCCTGGATCGGCACCTGCCGGCCGTCATGGAAAATAGCGGTGACGGAATGAGCGCCCACCAGCACATGATAATTGGTGATCAGCACGCCTTCCGGTTTCACGATGAAGCCGCTTCCGGTGCCCATCGCCTGGCCGTCCGATCCGTGGCTCACCAACAGAACGATGGCGCTTTTGTTGACTTCATAAGCCGCAAGCGGCCCCGGCTGAATCAGGCCGACCCCGGCAGACAGCAGAAACACAAAAAGGATTTTTTTAAGATAGTGAACACGCATCGTGAAAATCCGAAAAATAAGGTTGTGAAGCGGTACTCTTTAAATTGTATAAAGTGGGTTGGGCGAATACAACTGAATTCAATCGCCGTGATCCATGGCAAGAAAAAAAGAAAGGCGCCTGCCCCCGAAGGGCAGACGCCTTTCTGCTAAAAAACAAGGTCATTTAACGCTTACGATAACCGTGGCGGTGATCGGAGGATTGTAGGGAACGTGATTGCCTTTGGCAAACAAAGCCCGGATCACATGCACTCCGGGTTCCAGATTGAGGCTTTTGCAGGTGGAGCCGTCGCCCATGTGAACGTGTTGGGCGTCTTTGCCGATCGGTTTGCTGAGATCGCCGGGCAGATCGGAATCGATCAAAATGTGATGATGGCCTTTGCCGTCATGCACGCCTTTTTTTGCTGGCTGCACGGTCACACCATGCGCGACCATGCAAATTTTTACCGGACTGGAAACGGTCGCTCCGCTGGCAGGCTCGGAGATGGCAATGGCGCGGGTTCCCGCAGACGCAGTGGCCAGGCCGAACACCAGTAAAGCGGAAAGAAGTACGATCAATTTCAGAAATAGTTTGTTCATAATCAGATAATCTCCAAAGTGTGATGAAGTGATACCCCGTCC
>SMVS01000004.1 GCA_004357435.1 Nitrospina sp.
ATGTAAGTGACCACGTTGTCGTTGGTTTTGGCGCGCGCGCGGGCCAGCCTTTGGGCGACGTTGCCCAGCAGGGTCATGTCCGTGCAGGCAAATAATCCGGTGGCTTCGGCTTGATTCAGACGGCCCCCATCGAGGGCTTTTTGCAGGATGGTTTCAATCATGGGATGGAATTCATGGGGAAAGCATAAACGCGCTACCGGTTCACCGCAGTTGACAGGTGACCAGCCCGTCGATGCCGGTATCGCCCATTTCCTCTTCCTCCGTTATCACAAACACGTGGTAACCGAATTTACTCTGGACCGGACCACCGACCTGGCCCACGGCGGACGCCAGGGCCGCTTTTTCCAGTTCCACGGCGTTGGTGTTGAACTCCAGAAATCCGAGGTCGCCGCCCTGGTTGCGGGAGCCGCAGGCGCTGTATTTTCGCGCCATCTTGGCAAACGTTTTGAACATCAACTCCTGGTTGTCGATGTCCTTCAGCCCATCGTAGATCGTTTGAGCCACCTCTTGCGTTGACAATACGATATGGCTCACCTTGATCGATCTCATCGTCATGAGAGTTTTCCCTTTACGGTGATGTTCTTTCCCTGATGCTCATTTAAACCTATGCAATGATAACTAAAATTCTACCTTTTTTGCAGAATTAAACAAGCAGAAACCCCCCAGACTGTGTCTGGAGGCAAAAGAGTCGCGCTCTGCCTTGCGCTCAACAATTGCGGCGCATGGCACAGCAGGTTCGCCCCTTGCCGCCCCTGCTAAGGGGTTTTTCTCTGGGTGAAGAATTCCTCAAGCGCGGTCACCAGGCCGGCCACCGTGTATTCGCGGGCGACCACAGCCACTTTCAGGTCCTCCTTTTCCGCCGTCTTGGCGGTGATCGGGCCGATGCAGGCGATGACCGTTTTGGCCAGTAGTCCTTTGGCCTCCGGGCCGATGCGTTCCAGAAAATTGTTCACCGTGGAGGAGGCGGTGAAGGTGACGGCGTCCACCGTCCCGTTCTGTAACCGTTTGATCAGCTCTTCCGCGCCGCCCGTGGGCCGCCGGGTGCGGTAAGCCGGCACCACATCAATTGCGGCGCCCAGCGACCGCAGGGCATCCGGCAGGGTTTCACGCGCCAGCATGGCGCGCGGCAGTAAAAACCGCTGGCCCTTAATATTTTCACGGCCCATGCTGGCCAGCAGAGATTCGGCCACGTACTCCTCCGGCACCACGTCAACGCGGATGCCGAGATCGGTCACGGCCCGCTCGGTTTTAGGGCCGATGGCATAAATACGCAGGCCCTTGAGTTCGCGGATGTCTTTCCCCGTTGCTTGCAAGCGCTGAAAAAAATAGCGCACGCCGTTGACGCTGGTGAAAATGAGTCCCTGATAATTGTCCAGATGATTTTGCGCCTGGTCGAGCGGTCCCCAGTCGTCCGGCGGCACGGTTTCGATGGCCGGGAACAACAGTGGTTCCGCGCCTTGATCCAGGAGCAGGTTCATCATCGAGTCGGCCTGTTCTTCCGCGCGGGTGATGACGATGCTTTTGCCGAACAGTGGCAAGGTCTCGAACCAATCCATCTGCGGTTTCAGGTTCACCACTTCGCCCACGATGGTCAGTGCCGGCGGACTGATTTTTTCTTTTTGGGCGATGCCGACAATGGTCTTCAAGGTGCCGGTCCAGGTTTTCTGCCGGGCCGTGGTGCCCCACTGGATGACGGCGATGGGCGTGTCGGGGGATTTGCCGAACTTGATCAGGTTGTCGGTGATGCGCTGGAGTTTGCGGGCGCCCATCAGAAACACCAGAGTGCCGGACCGGCTGGCGATCTTTTCCCAATCGATGTGCAGATCCTCCTTACCTTTTTCGTTGCTCCCCGTGATGAAAGAAATGGTGGAAGAAAAATCGCGGTGCGTCAGCGGGATGCCGGCATAGGCCGAAACACCGATGGCGGACGAGACGCCGGGCACCACCCGGAAGGCAATGCCGGCCTTCCTCAGCGCGATGGTTTCTTCGCCGCCGCGGCCGAAGATGAACGGGTCGCCGCCTTTCAAGCGGACGACGACTTTCCCCTGCCGGGCTTTTTCGATCAACAGGGCGTTGATCGCTTCCTGCGTGAGAGTGGTCTGCCCGGATTTTTTGCCGGCAAAAATAGTTTCGGCGGAAGCGCGGCAATGGCGCAGGAGCCGGGCGTTGGCCAGGTAGTCGTAGACCACCACGTCGGCGTGCTCCAGCCAGTCTTTACCCTTGAGAGTCAACAGGCCGGCATCGCCGGGTCCGGCCCCGACCAGCACGACCACTCCCATGGATTTTTTGGAGTCAGTCATGGTTCGTTGCCAACAGGTTGCTGATCGACGCGAAATCTTCCAGGCTCAATGTTTCACCCCGGCGGGACAAATTGATTCCGGCGTCTTCGATTTTTTGAAAATCCAGCGGATACAGTTTTTGCAAAGTCCGCAAATTATTTTTGAGCATTTTGCGTTTGTGAAAAAACGCGGCATGCACCACGTGGAAAAATGTTTTCATGTTATTCACCTGGACGGGCGGCTGGCTCAGCGGGGTCAGTCGAATCACTGAAGAGTCTATTTTCGGCACCGGTGAAAAACAGGTTTTAGCTACTTCCAGCAGGCGTTCCACCCGGCAGTGAAACTGAGTGAACACGGTCAGCGATCCGTATTCCTTATGGCCCGGTTGCGCCACCAGCCGGTCCACCACTTCCTTTTGCATCATCAACGTCATGTCCGTGATGTGTGAGCCGTAGGTCAACAGCCGCTTCATGATCGGCATGGCCGCATAATAAGGCAGGTTGGAGACCACCTTGAACTTTGGCCCAGCGGCGCTGTAATCGTATTTCATCGCGTCGGCTTCGATCAGTTGAAACTTGTCACGGCCCTTGAATTTGCGGGTCAGTTCGCGGCACAGTTTCGGGTCGATTTCCAATGCCAGTATAGAGCCGGCCCGGCCCATCAGCAGTTCGGTCAGGACGCCGTGCCCAGGGCCGATCTCCACCACTCGTCCCTCCGGTGGAATGTCGGCCAGGCGAATGATTTCCGCGGCCATGTTTTTATCGATCAGGAAATTTTGTCCCAGCGGTCTTTTTTTTCTCATTGCGGAACGAGCGATGATTGGGTGAGGGTGGACGCCATTTTCAATGCCGCCAGCAGACTTTCCGGAGAGGCCACGCCCTTACCAGCGATATCGTAAGCGGTGCCGTGGTCCACCGAGGTGCGTATGATGGGCAAGCCCAGCGTGATGTTGACCGCGCGGTCCATCGCCGCCATCTTCACGGGGATCATGCCCTGGTCGTGATACATGGCGACCACCGCGTCGTAAGGGTGCGAGCGGATTCTGCCGAAGAGCGCGTCGGCGGGGAACGGGCCGGACACCGCCATGCCCGCCTGGCGGCTGAGTTCGATCGCGGGCTGGATGGCCGATTTTTCCTCGTCACCGAAAATCCCGCCTTCTCCGCAATGCGGATTGAGGCCGGTGACCGCGATTGTAGGATTTTCCAACCCGACCTGCGTGAGCCAGCGGTGGGTCAGCCGAATGATCCGGGCCACCCGGTCCCGGGTGATCAGCGCTTTGACTTCGGTCAGCGCTACATGGGTGGTGGCCAGCACCACGCGCAAGCCTTCCCCGGTCAGCATCAGAGCCACTTCCGAGGTCCCGGTCAGATCGGCCAATAATTCGGTGTGGCCCGGATAACAGTGGCCCGCCAGGTGCAGTCCCGCTTTGCTGATCGGCGCCGTGGTGATGGCGTGCACTTCGTGTGCGAGCGCCAGGTCGACCGCTTTTTTAATGTAGGCGACGGATGCCTGGCCGCCTGCGGCGCTGGCTTGGCCAAGGGTCAGCTGTTGGGAAACGTTGGCCAGGTCGAGAACATTCAAAGCGCCATTGGCAAAATTTGCTTCCGGCAAAGTTTGCATGACATTGAAAGACAGCGCGGGGGAAAACTTTTCAGCGGCCCTGCGCAGGTGCGCGGCATCGCCAATGACGATGGGACGACAATGGTCCGGCGCCGTGGCCAGCCCTTTGACGATGACTTCAGGGCCGATCCCCGCAGGATCGCCCATGGTGATGGCAATGAGTGGCCGCCAGGCAACGCCTGGAGGTAAATGGGCCGGACTCTGTCCTGCGTCCGAGAAATTTTGGGCATGATTCATAGGGTTCAGCACTCCGCCTCCCCTGCCAAGGGGCCAGCCGCAGGCTGGTTACTTGATTTTTTTAATGGTGGCTTTTTTGTGGTCGGGAATCCTGGGCCCGGCGGCTAGGATTTTCGCGTCCACCGAACTCTCATATTCTTTGAAGTTCTCGACAAACTGGATGGCCAGTTCCCGGGCTTTTTCGTCATAGGCCTGGCCGTTTTTCCAGGTGTTTCTCGGGTTGAGAATTTCTGATGGAACGTTGGGACAGGACTGCGGGACCAACACTCTGAAAATGGGATCGGGCACGGTGGCGGCTTTGTTCAAATCGCCGTTCAAGATAGCGCTGATCATGGCGCGGGTGTAGACGATTTCCATGCGGGTGCCGATGCCGTAAGCGCCGCCGGTCCATCCCGTGTTCACCAGCCAGCAGTCGACCTTATGCTTGGCGATTTTTTCACCCAGCAGTTTGGCGTAAACCGAAGGATGCAGGGCCATGAACGGCGCCCCGAAACAGGTGCTGAATATGGCCGTCGGTTCGCGGCTCATACCGCGCTCGGTGCCCGCCACCTTGGCGGTGTAACCCGACAGGAAGTGATACATGGCCTGTTCCGGAGTCAGCTTCGATACCGGAGGCATGATGCCGTAGGCGTCGCAGGTGAGCATGATGACATTTTTAGGATGCCCGCCGCGTTTTTCCGGCACGGCGTTTTGGATGTGGGTGAGCGGATAACCGGCGCGGGTATTTTCGGTGAGGCTGGAGTTGTCGAGATCCAGCCGCCGCGTATTGGGGTCGATCACCACGTTCTCTAAAAGTGTTCCAAAACGCCGGGTGCAGGCAAAGATCTCAGGCTCGGCTTCCTGGCTCAGTTTGATGACTTTCGCGTAACACCCGCCTTCAAAATTGAAGACTCCTGAATCGCTCCATCCATGCTCATCGTCACCGATCAGTTTCCGGTTGGGGTCGGCAGACAGCGTGGTTTTGCCGGTGCCGGACAAACCGAAAAACACCGCGGTGTCACCTTTTTTACCGATATTCGCGGAACAATGCATCGACAACACTTGATGTTTCTGAGGCAACAGGTAGTTCAAAACAGAGAAAACGGATTTCTTGATTTCACCGGCGTATTTGGTGCCGCCAATCAGCACCAGCTGTTTTCCAAAATCGACGACGATAAAGGTTTCGGAATTGGTCCCGTCGATTTCAGGCACCGCATTGAAACCGGGGACGCCAATGATGGTGAACGCCGGCATGTGGTTTTCCAGCTTTTCCCGTTCCCGGATTTGAATGAACATGTTGCGCGCGAACAGGCTTTGCCACCCGTACTCGGTGATGACGCGAATGTGCAATTGATAATTTGGGTCCGCTCCGGCCAGGCAATCCTGCACATAAAGATTTTTGCCCTGAAGGTAGGCCAGCACCCGGGTGTAGAGGGCCTCAAACTTGTCCACCGTGAAAGGTTTGTTGATTTTTCCCCACCAGATATTGTCCTGGCTGGACGGTTCCTTAACGATGAATTTGTCGTTGGGCGACCGGCCGGTGTGCTCGCCGGTTTTCACGCATATCGGGCCGAGGTGGGACACCACGCCTTCCTTGTTTCTGACAATATGTTCATAGAGTTGCGGAGTGGTCAAATTCCAGAAAATCTCTTTTATATTTTTGATACCATGGGCTTCCAGGCCCACTTTGTGTTTTAAAATTTGTTGTGGCATTGCCAGAACTCCTTTGGGCGGCGGTGAATACAACGGGGCAATTCCCCGGTTTGATAGCGGACCGGAGTTTCTTCAACGACTGAATAGCCTCTATAAATAGCATGTTATCATAGAACCCTGCGGATTAGAAATTTTTGTAAATGTTCCTGCATTATTAACGGCGAGAGCTTTTTTTGGCGGAAATTTGTTGATGAATAAAGTCCACTCCCAGTCCTCCACCCGGGACGTGCAGGTTCTGGCCCGCGTCCGCTCCCCCTACAACGATATTTTTATCCTGCAGGCGGGAGACCACCGGGAAATGTGGTTTCAGGGGGAGTCTGGATTATTCCTGCAGAGCCGGGTCGATGTCAAGCGGCTACTGGTGCCGGTTTTGGTCTATTCCCAGATGGCCCTGGCCGCGTTGTTGTTTCGTCCGCCGCCGCAAACAATCCTGATCATTGGTTTGGGTGGCGGTGTGCTCCCCAATTGTCTGAAGGCCTGTTTTCCGGAGGCTTGGATCGATATTGTCGAGGTGGACTCGCAAGTCATTCAGCTGGCGCGAAAATATTTTTTTCTGAAAGAAACCGGGCGCGTCCGTACCTATACGGAGGATGGCCGGGTCTTCCTGGACCGATGCGCTCCCGGACGCTATGACCTCATATATTTGGATGCCTTTAAAAGCGGCTCGGTGCCCTTTCATTTAAAAACCCGGCAATTCTACCGCTCCATCCGGCGCGTGATGGCCCGCGGGGGCGTGGCGGTTTCCAACCTGTACGGCCTCAGCAACAGCTTGAAGCCGAGCGATGAAAAAACGTTTGCGCAAGTGTTCCCACAGCTTTATTTTTTTGAGGATCCCAACCAGGTGGCGACCTTGCTGGTGGCGACTCTGGCGGAGCAACGCCAGACCCGGGAAACTCTGGAACAAGCCGC
>SMVS01000050.1 GCA_004357435.1 Nitrospina sp.
CTTCTGGTACAGCATCCGGAAGCGGAATTGATCACTCTGACCGCCGACTCCCACGCCGGTAAAAATATTACAGAAGTGGCTCCGTCCCTCAGGGGCTGGGTCGATCAGCCGTTGGTGAAACTCGACCCGTCCATCGCGGAAGGGTGCGATATTTTATTCCTCGCGCTTCCGCACACGGCGGCCATGGGCCAGGTGCCGGGCATGTTGCGGGGGTCGTGCCGGATCATCGACCTCAGCGCCGATTACCGCCTGCACTCGGCGGACAGCTTCAGCGAATGGTACAAAGTGCCGCACACCAGCGCGCAACTTTTGGAGAAGGCCGTGTACGGTCTGCCGGAGTTGCACCGCGAAAAAATCAAGACGGCGCAACTGGTGGCCAACCCAGGGTGCTACCCGACCAGCGCGATCCTGGCGCTGGCGCCGCTCATGCAGACGGATTGGGTCGATCTCGATTCCATCATCGTCGATTCCAAATCGGGGGTTTCGGGAGCTGGCCGCAAGTTGAGCTTGACCACCCAATTCTGCGAAGCCAACGAAGGCGTCTCGGCGTACAGCGTGGCGGAGCATCGGCACACGCCGGAAATCGAACAGGAGTTGAGCGGCCTGGCGGGCAAGAACATCACCCTGTCGTTTTCGCCGCACCTGATGCCGATGACGCGCGGTATCCTGACGACGGTGTACATCAATCTGAAAAAAGAAATTCAGCGCGACACTTTGCAGGAGCATTACGCGGCTTACTATAATAAGGAACCGTTCGTGCGGATTTTACCCGCCGGTCAGTTCGCCAACACGCATCACGTGGCGGGTTCCAATTATTGCGACATCGGCGTGCAGGTGGACCCGCGCAACCAGCGGGCCATCATCACCAGCGCTATCGACAATTTGATGAAGGGCGCGTCCAGCCAGGCGGTGCAGAACATGAACCTCATGCTGGGACTGGACGAGACCACCGGCCTCGATGCGCCGCCCCTGTTCCCGTAACCGCGAAACCAATAATGAAAATCTTAAAAACTCTGCAAGTGCCCGGATTTGTGGCGGGCGGTTTGGCCTGCGGCCTCAAGAAAAAAGGCGTGCCCGACCTGACCCTGATCGTTTCGGAAACGCCCGCCGTGGCCGCTGGCGTGTTCACGCTGAACCGGGTGGTGTCACCGACCGTGACGCTGAGCCAACAAACGTTGCAATCGGCAAAAACTCTCCGCGCCATCATTGTCAACAGCGGCAACGCCAACGCCTGCACGGGACCCCAGGGCATGAAGGATTGCCAGTCGATCACCGCCGCGGTGGGGCGGGCCTTGGGCACGTCCGCCAAAGAAATCCTGATCGCCTCCACCGGAATCATCGGCGTGCCACTGCCAGTGGAAAAGATTGAGCGGGGTATTCCCAAACTGGTGAAGACTCTGTCAACGCAGGGTTGGCCTTCTGCCGCCGAAGGAATTTTAACCACCGACCTCGTCACCAAAACCGCCGGCGTCCGTTACGGCAAGGTCGTCATCGGCGGCATCGCCAAAGGGTCGGGCATGATCCAGCCCAACATGGCGACCATGCTGGCGTTTCTCACCAGCAATATTGCCATCGACAAAAGAACTTTGCAGAAGGCGCTCAAGGTGGCAGTGGACCGGACTTTCAACCGCATCACGGTGGACGGCGAGACCAGCACCAACGACATGGTGCTCCTGCTGGCCAACGGCCAGGCTGAAAATCCGTCGGTAAAATCGGGATCGCAAGCGTACCGCGATTTCGTAAAAGCGTTGACGCAGGTTTGCAAAACCCTGGCGTTCAAGATTGTGGCAGACGGAGAAGGCGCGACCAAGTTTGTCACCGTACAGGTGAAGGGGGCCAGGACGTCCCAGCAGGCCGAGCAAGTGGGGCGCAGTGTCGCCAACTCGAAACTGGTGCAGACCGCGTTGTTCGGGTGCGACCCGAACTGGGGAAGGATCATCTGTGCCGTCGGCTACGCCGGGGTGCCGCTCCAGCCGGATAAAATCGACATCGCCATCAACGCCATAAAACTGGTAAAAAACGGCGCGCCGGTGAAAGGCCTATCCACATCCAAATTGAAGCAGGTCATGCAGAAAAAAGAACTCATCCTCAAGATCCATCTCCACGCAGGCAAAGCTGATGCGGAAGTGTACGGGTGCGACCTCTCCTACGACTACGTCCGCATCAACGCCGAGTACACGACTTGAAAACCCTTACCGAAATTACAGAATTTCAATCCACTTTGAAAACTTTTTTGCTAGTCACCTGGGCATTGGCGAAATCGATTTCGCAGATGTAGCGCAAGAAACCGAAAACCTGATCCATGGCGTTGAATTTTCCCCGCGCCCAGGTATTCGGATGCCCCGCCGCTTTGAATTTTTCGGTTTGGCGGGTGATATCCCGCAGGTTGATCGAACCGATCCTTTCATTGGGCTGGCCGTCTTGTTCAATCTTCACCAGCCATATTTTGGAAAGGTCTGCGGCCTCGGATTTTGCAATGACATCGTTTATGGAATGACCGGCCTGGACCCCGGAACAAAACGCCTTGGCTTTATTATTTTCATCTGAATTGCACGAACCCAGCAGGGTTGCGCCCAGCACAACGGCAATCCATCGCATTCGATTGGAATTTAAAATCACAATCCTCCTCAAAAATTATCCGGTCGTTTCCCCTGCCGTATCGTCTTCCCCCCACAGAATGTGGCGCGCCTCTTCGAGGCATTCATGTGGAACCTGGAGCCGCACATTCACCGCACCGAAGGTCAAGTAGTTCATGGTTTTGTCTTGAACAAAGGCGGGAATGCCTTCCACTTCCAGTAGCGTTCGATCCAATTGCGCTTCGTGGGGATTGAAATAACTTTTGATCGTGACCAGTCGTGGTGTCATAACGTTCAGTATAAAACATGGAGGGAGGTGAAACCGGGATCATACAAGAAATTTGTATTCCTTGCCCGGAATCCTCTCGCAATCTGGGGGCAGGTTTTTTCGCTTGTCGATATAATACTGTTCCCGGTGATCGTGGTCGGCAAGCCGATTGTAAGTAATATAAAGAACCCGGCGTGGTTTATCCGTCATGTTGGGGCTGGAACCATGGGGAACGAAGGAATCAAAAAACACCATGTCACCCGGCAGTAGGTTGTAGGCTTCGAACTTCATTCCTGCCATTTCCTGATCAGTGAGAGGCGCCCATTCTTTTCCAACCAAGCCATCCTTGTGGTGACCGGCGGCCAACGCCAGAGGACCGTTATCGTTTGTGATTTCATCAATGCACACCATGGCGGTGATGAATAAATCCGCATAAGCGCTCCAGCCGGCCTGTTGATCCTGGTGCCATTTAAACCCATCGCCACCAGGCAGTTTAAAATTGATCTTGTCCTTGAACAATATCGCGGGCTGGCGAACAGATCGGAAACGCGGCCCAGAATATCGTCGCTGTCAAATAATTCCCTGAACCCTTTGGATTAGGATAAAAATTCTCCAACCTTTGCAGTATGCGGTCACCGGATTGCAACAGGCTGTCCTCAAAACACATCATGTATTTGCCCGCGGCTTCGGGATAATTCTGAACTTCATCCGTTCAAGTGATGATTTCCGCTATGCCCTCCGAATCAAAACCGTTTTTAATAATCAGAAAGCCATCCTTCTCAAAATCCTGCACTTGCTTTTCTGTAAGAAATGTTAGGTTCATAAAATTTGTCTAATTATTTATTATTAAGAGGTCGGGCTTAAAAAATTATTTCAAGTGAAAACGCCGGTACAAAACAATAGAGGTTTTGAATTTTTTTTGGCAGGGGTACATTTTTTAACCGGGGTTTTTCATGTAAACATTAAAATCCGCAGAAATTAATCCCACTGAGGGAAATCCTCTGTTGAGGTGAAATTTTTTTATCGGATTTGTCTTGAATTTTCTCACTTTTTGCCTTCCTGGTCAACATTCGAATCCTGCCGGGAAATTTAAAATCAATTGCCCAGGCCCAGGTAATATTTTGGGAAAGGCGAGTCCGAATGCGCGTTGCCGGTCACTCCGGCACCGTCCTGTTGCGAAGGCGTGAAGGGCACGCCGTCCACGGCTAAAATGGAATGACCCGCGAACAGGCCCCAGTGGTAACGCAATTGCACCAGCAGATCGATTTTGGGTTTGCGGCCGATCATTAAATGGGTCGACAACCGGTCGGAATAAATGTAATCGAAATAGTCGGGGTGGTCCCTGAAGGTGAACACCACATAATCGGGAGAGTCGAGACCCAATTGGCCGCCGGGCGGCGATTTCATTTTCCAGTTCACCGAATAGGTTTGGGTGTGGGAGACCGCAGAGAAAGTGGCGAGGGCGCCGACATAAAGCATCGTGGCGCCGCACAACGCGGCGAATACCCGGAATCGGAAATTCCAGACGCTCATCCTGAAAACTACCGCGCTGATGACCACGGCGGTGATCCCCATCCAGAGGGGCAGGCCCTGTCCATATACCTGGCTCAACCCAATTTTTAGTCCTCCCACCAAAAGAATACAAACCGCCAGGAGGCGCACCAGGCCTTGCGGAAGATTGTACGCCGGGTCGCGTTTCTGTTTAACGATCACGAAGGGAACCGACGTGATAAAAAACAGCAGGAGTTCTGCTAAAAAAGGAATTTGGGTGAACAGGCTCAATAGGGTGGAAACAATTTCCATTATTAAATCTCCATGATCGTTAGCCGGGCGGAGTCCCTCCGCAGGTAATTTTTAAAAACTTGGGCAGGATCACAGGACAACCCCCACCTGGATCGGGGGATCCGATCCTTTCCCCTTGGAAAGAGGAGGGATTATTTAAGTGTCATCCTGAGTGCAACGAAGGATATCTGTGTTCATCTGTGGTTGCGAAAAATCCCTTATCAAAAACAGTTGCGGTTGTAGGTGTTGATCAACATACTCGCTTCATCGCCCGATAGGGATTCGGTCCATTCGTAGATGTATTTCAATTGCTCGATTTGGGCGCGCAAGGCGTCGCTGAGACTGCGTTTTAAAATTTCGTCGAACATGGTTTCCACCGTAAGAATTTTGGGCGGCGGCGGACGGTGATGCGCCGAGGGTGGCAGGTTGTTGCGGGTAGAGACGCTTTTGGTGAAAACATCTTCCCATTGCCATCCGGCTTTTTCTCGAACATCGTTAGCTTTACGAATGGCGTTCAATGCTTCGGCGTCATTTTTCGAATTCGTAAGATCAAGCAATTTTAAAATTTTGTCCTGGCTCATACCACCTCGTTAGGAATCCAATTTTGCAATTATACCTAAAATTACTGGAGTGATGAGATTCACTTAAATTTTCCGCCTTTTGAGTGCGCCCAATACGATCAAGTTGACGAAAAAAGGAGCCTGCGGGCACCCTCAGTCGTGAAGCCAGCTGTAAACCATATAATACCTTGAAAATTTTGATCCTTTTGCTATTCTTGAGGGGTTCCCAAGTAGTTTTTGGTAGCTATTTCCCCTTTTTATGGCGCCAGCATACCATTTTTGTGTTAGTTGCCTGGAAAACACCACCCTTAAGGAGTGTCTCATGGGAGAGTTGACGGGGGCAGTGCTGTTTTTACAGACGCCGCCGACAGGAGTCGGGTTATCCGATTGGTACCTGAAAAAATCACCGGGGTGCCTTTTCTCATGTTGAATGCCTTGAATCTGCAATGTGGCGGGGTGGAGCGGCTGGTGGTCTATTACCGGAACCTGAAGCCGGAAGACCGGCAACGCCTGCAAGGGATTGTGGATGATCCACGAATAAATCTCCAGTTGGAATGGGCTTCGGACCCTCAACAGCTGGCCGAAATTTTGCACGAGGCAAGCATTCGGTTGCTGGTCAACGGCTCGGCTGTGCAGAGTCAGATAGAAGTTCGGCAGGTTCTTGGCGGCGACGATTCTTCTGAACAGAGTTCCACATATTATATTTCCAGGCACGACGCGGACCGGGTGGCTGAATCGCTGGACGATTTCGAAGTGGTTGAATGGCGGCAGTTGAGTGTCGAATCCCGTGCCAACGCCCTGGTTTGTCTGGCGGGCCGATCGGAAACCCGAGTGCGGGAGGCGCGGGATTTCAAAATCCAGCAGCGGCGTTTGTTGAAGTTGGGCGGATTGAGCAATGACAGTTTGATGGACCGATGGGTGACGCGTCATGTATCACGGTATTTCACACGCGTGCTGATCGTCACGCCGATCACTCCCAACCAGATCACCTGGCTTCATATGTTTATGGGATTGGGGGCGGCGTGGTATTTTTACCAGGGGAATCACACCGCGGACTTGGTGGGCGGGGTGCTACTGCTGGTCTCGGCCTGGTTGGACAGCACGGATGGTGAGGTTGCCCGTCTGCGCTTTCAGGAATCACGGTTCGGCGGTATGTTCGATATTATTGCTGATAACGTTGTGCACTTTGCGGTATTTTTTGCCATCGGCATGGGGCAGGTTCAGGCCACTGGCCAGGTCATGTACCAATACATGGGGGAGGGTGGCGGTGTTGGGTTCCCTGATGTGTTTTTTGTTGATGCAGTCGGCGATTTTTAAAAAAAGAACAGGGGCCGATACGAAGGCTTTGGACGACGCAGCTTTGGCCGATCAAATTGCCAACCGCGATTTCATCTATTTTTTGTTTGTGATGGCGTTGGCCGGCCAATTGAATATTTTCATAGCGGTGACCGCGGTGGGCGCCAACGTGTTTGCGGCCTATATCATTTAAAAAAATTCCGGCCCGGACTTAAAACGGGTGGTAAGGCTTCCAGAAAATCCGAAGAGGTTTCAATCGATTTATGAAATCACAAAAAATAATTGAAGTGTTGGCCGCTCAGTTGGTCAAGGCTAAAGCAAATGGCACCGGCGGATCTTTGCTGATTGGAGAGGGGTGTTCTTTGCGGGCCGGGTTGCCATCGTCCGTGGATTTGGTCGAAGTCATCAAAAGTAAATATCCTAAAGCCTACCAAAATGCCGCCACCAAAGATTTGCAGGGATGTGCGGCGGGGTTGACCCCCGTTCAGAAAGAGGAATTGCTCGAAGCCTACATGGACGGGTCCAAATTAAACTGGGCCAATCTTTGCATCGCCATGATGATGCAACAGGGATATTTCAACCGTGTGTGGACGGTCAATTCGCATTCTCTTTTGACGCGCGCCTGTTCCTTGATTGGCGAATTCCCGGCGGTTTATGATTGTTCCGGAGCGACCCTTGCCAGCCCGGATAAGATTGCATCGAAAGCCATTTTCCATGTCAACGGATTTTTCCTGGGAGGGACTCCTTTATCCATTGAAAACGCCTTCATGGGAGTGCCGCCCACCGGACCCTTTTTGGTGGCAGGTTATGGCGGTGGCATCGAGGATCCTGTCATCGAATACCTGGCCAAGTTGTGCCCATTTGAAAACGGGTTGTACTGGTCCAGCGACGAGAGCCAGGCGCCGTCAAAAGTGGTGCGAGAGACGCTCCTCACCGACGAGAAAAATGGATTCTGTATCGTAGCAGAGGATGCCGACTCCTTTCTGGCAGAGCTCACTCAGAAATTGAAAATCCCGCCACCCGATTGGGTCGGCAATCCGTTTTCCCATTTAGGTTCCATGTTGAAATCCGTGATGTCTTATCCGATTGCAGGTTACCCCGAGGGCATCCATATCACCGATTTGGCTCTGCTCCAAACCCAGGCCGCCATTCAAAAATATGAAGGGCCCAACCGGGGCAAGAATCTTATCAAGAAAAGCGAGGTGGCCGGCGACCTGGAAAATCCGGAATTGTTACGGGCCATCCAGACGGCCCGCCATGGGATGCTTTCCGGGGACACGGCAAAAATCGTCAAACAACGTGGTCAGTATGATAAAACCCCGTCCCCGCCGCTGGCGGATCTTCTTTTTTGGGCTTATGAACAGGAAGGGGACAACGTATTCGCGGGTGCGCAATCGCAACCCGGAAAACCCAATGCGACGCAATTAGAAGCTGCCCAACAACACTACGAGTCAGCTTTAAAATTGAAACCGGTGAACTATCAGGTTCATTTTAAACTTGGGCAACTTTTTGTGGCACTGGCCAAAGTCCGTGAGGGGGGCGGTTTGGAAACTTGCCTCAAGCAGGCGGGCCAGGAGTTCAAGCAGGCGTTGGATTTGAAGCCGGATTTGCATGACGCCTATTACGGCTGGGGCCAGGTTTTGCTGGCGCAGGCGAAAGGGCAAGACGGCAGTGAGGCGGAGTCCTTATATACTCAGGCCATCGAAAAGTTTCGGGCGACCTTGAAAGCGCAACCGGACAATGGCGAAGCCGCTCACGAATGCGGCATGGCCCTTTACACCTTGGCGCGGCGCAAGCAAGGCAACGATGCCCTGCGCATGTATGGCCAGGCCGCGGAAAAACTGCAAATCGCCTTGAAAGCGTTTCCCGACCGGATCGAAGCGTTGTTGGCCATGGGGCAGGCTCTCCTGGTGTATGCCCGAAGCAAGACGGGGGAGGAAGCCGGCCGCATGCTGGCGTTGTCCGCTGAAAAATTTGAGAACGCGGTCCGGGTCGATCCCAATCTTGCGGAAGCTTATATGGGTTGGGCCGATGTTTTGCTGGAACGGGGCCAGTCCAAGAGCGACCACAAGGCGGACGACTTTTTTTATGAGGCCATTGATAAGTTCAAGAAGGTTCTGGAAATCCAACCCAACGCGGCGCTCATTCCGTTCCGGTGGGGCATGTGTTTGCTCAGTCTGGCTGAAAGAAAAACCGGGGAAGCCGTCAGCCAGTTGTTGAATGATGCGGCAGAAAAATTTCAAGCCACGCTCAATC
>SMVS01000051.1 GCA_004357435.1 Nitrospina sp.
GAGACCACGGCGTCGGTGCCTGAACCCACCGTATCCAAGGTAGTGAGCGCCGTTTGCGCTCCCAATGCCGTGGAGATATCAATAAGATCCACCCCGAAGAAAACGGAGTCCACCACACCCGCGAGGGGGAGGTTCAACACGGCATTCAAGTCGATAAAGCTGTTGGGCCCGGCATCCAGTCCGAAATGGACGATCACCGGTGGGGAGAGGATGCCGAGAGAACCGTCAAACAGCAACTGGCCGTTGAATTCCACGGCGGCGCCGATCCGGTCGATTTCAGCGATCAACTGCACGACTTCCACTTGCAGCAGGGCCCGTTCGTTGTCGCCGATGGTGCCGGAGGCGGCCTGAGCGGCCAGCTCCCGCATGCGGATGATCATGTCGGAAACTTCGCCGAGCGCGGCTTCGGCGGTGTTCAGCATGGAAACGCCGTCGTTCAGGTTCCGCACGCCCTGTTGCAGCACGCGGATGTCGGATCGCATTTTTTCGGAAATGGCGAGTCCGGCGGCGTCGTCCGAGGCGCTGTTGATGCGCAGACCCGAGGAAACTCGTTCTATGGAGCGGGCCAGCCGGCTGTCGTTGATATTCAGATGCCTCTGCGCATTGATCGAGGTGAGGTTGGTAAATATACTGATTCCCATTGTATCCTCCTTGATAGTTAGGGACATTTGATAGAGTTTCGACATCCATGCCGAAACTTTGCTGAGCCAGGGGATCAATTCCATTTGAATCCCTGGGAAGGACCGGGTACAGCGGTGGCCCAGTCCTCGCCTGTTGTATCGGGCATTTACCCGAAACCTTTATTTTTTTTAATGGTTTGGGAGTGGCGCCAGGCCGGTGATTTGGATCAATCGTATTGAATTTTTGGAGAGTAACCCAATGCTGCGCATGAATTTTTTACAGCAATTCAGGCCGAAGATCGCCAACCCTGAGACTCCGCGGTCAGCCGTTGTTGGAGGGGAGCAGTTGCAGAACGAGTTCGGGAATCAGATTGGCCTGAGCCAGTACCGCGACCGCCGCTTCCACGAGAATTTGATTGCGGACCAGGAGAGCAATCTCTTCCGCGATATCAGCATCCCGTATCTGCGACTCGGCGCCCACCACGTTCTCGATGAGGATGGTCTGTTGCGAGACGATGCTGAGGAGCCGGTTTTGCACCGCCCCGGTGGCGGTGCGGGCGACATTTACGTTGGCCAGGGCGTCGTCCAATGGGGTCAAAGCCGCTAGCGCGCCGCCGGCAGTGGAAATGTCCAGGGTATTGATCTCCAGTCCGGTGGCGTTAAAGATGGTCCCTGCAATCGGTGTCAGGTTCGCCGCCGCACTCAAGTCCAACCGGCTGTTGGGAGAGCTGTCCAATCCGATCTGTATGACGATAGTCGTTCCCCCGTTGTTCAAGTTGCCGGTCAACAACAACTGACCGTTGAATTCCGTGGTGGTGCCCAGCCGGGTGATCTCGGCCCGCAACTGATCGAACTCCACTTGCAGGTTCGCCCGTTCCGCGTTGGTGAGGGTACCGGAAGCCGATTGCGACGCCAACTCCTTCAGGCGAATCAGTAAATCGACTTGCCCGCCCAGCGCCGATTCCGCGACGTTGAGCAGGGAGATGCCGTCGTTCACATTGTTCAGACCCTGGCGCAGGACGCGGATGTCCGACCTCAGGGTTTCGGCCACGGCCAACCCGCTTGGATCATCACTGGCCCGGTTGATGCGCAATCCGGAGGCCACGCGCTCGATCGACTGACTCAGGCGGTCGGTGTTGATGCTCAATATCCTTTGCGCGGTCAACGAAGTCAGGTTGGTGAAAATACTGATCGCCATAATTTCTCCAAAAAAAACTCAAGCGTTGGGCGGCTACTGCCGCTAATGGAATCGAAAAGTCCTTTCAGGACCAGAGGTCCCGGCGCAGGGCACTTCTATCCTCATAGGGCGTATCGGAGCGATAGTTTAAAACTTTAGGGTTCCATTAAAAAAATCAGGAAATTTTTTAATTTTTGCACAGTGGAGACCGTCCAGAGCCATTTCCAGGTGGCGGTCGGTTGCCATATGTGTTTGAATGTTAAGCATATTCTTGGAATCCGCCGTCTGCGGGCTGATTTTTTCAGAATTCAGAAAAATAATGAGGATGAGGGCGGTGCAACTCAAGACTCCGGTCAGACCGAAAAAATTGGTTCAGGGCGATACCGTGGGAGTGGTGGCTCCGGCCGGGCCGGTGAACCCGCAGGAACTGGAACGCGGTCTCGCCATCATTCGCGGCATGGGGTTCAAAGTTTTGCTGGGCGAGCACCTTAAAGACCGGCAGGGTTATCTGGCCGGATCGGATGCGGACCGGGCTGAAGATGTGATGGGGATGTTTGAAAACCCGGAAGTCAAAGCCATTTTTTGCGCGCGCGGCGGTTATGGCGTGAACCGCATCCTGCCTCTGCTCGATTCCCGAACGATCCAGAGAAATCCCAAAATTGTGGTGGGGTCCAGCGACATCACTTTATTTCTGCTCTACCTGGTGCAGAAGTGTTCGCTGGTGGCGTTTCATGGACCCATGGTGGCGGGCAGTTTCGGATGCCATCCCATGAAAGCTTCCAAAGCGCAGTTCCGCAAAATTCTGACAGGCCAGAAAGTGCGTCTCTCGGTGCCGCAGGCGCGGGAGCTAAAACCCGGCAAGGCCCAGGGCCCACTCACCGGTGGCTGTCTCACCCTGCTGTGCCGTTCGCTCAAAACCCCTTATGAAGTGCAAACCCAGGGCCGGGTGGTGTTGATCGAGGATGTCAACGAAGCCCCTTACCGGATCGACGGCATGTTGTGGCAGTTGAAAAAAGCCGGCAAGTTCAAAGGCGTGAAAGGCGTGGTTTTTGGCGAGATGATCAACTGCCATCCGCCTAAGGGTGAATCCGGGAAAATCGACGACGTTATTTTGGACGTATTGCAGGACGAAAAATTTCCCATTCTCATGAACTGCCCCATCGGCCACGGCAACGAAATGTGGACCCTGCCGCTCGGCATCAACGCCACGCTCGATACCCGCACTCGCTCACTCGTTTTCAAAAAATCCGGCGTGCGCTAGCGCCTAACGCGGGTCAGAAATCGTATTGCAGGGCGAAAATCCACTGCTGATCGGTCTTCTCGATCCCCAGGGCCGGGGAGCTGTCGTAATCAATGATATGGGATAGTTTGAACGTCCACCCTCGGCCCAGCACCGAGCTTAAAGACGCCTCATTGCGGGCTGTGTACTCTTTGAAATCGTCAAAGCTGGGGTAATAAAGAGCGTGGTCCTTGAACAGCAGGTTCGCCAAAACTTTATAGGTAAAATTTCCGGCAATTCTGCCGGAAATGAACTGGTCGTCCCTCCCCACTTCCAAATCTTCCGAGAAATAGGCGACGCCAGCCTCCAAATCCAGCGTTTTAATGGCGTCGTTCCAGACCCTGTAACCGGCTCCGAGGCTGATGATGGCGCGCAGTTTGACGTCCTTGAATTCGTCCTTGAGAAGTTCCACACTCAACAGGTTGTAGAAATTTTCGGTGAAAAAGTGATCGAACTTTATAGACCCGTAAGTGTTTCTGCTGGTGATACTGCTATCCACCTCGGCGTAGTTGTAAAGGATGCGCAAGGCAAACCGGTCGTGCTCCCACTCCCTTTTGGTTTCTCCATGCAGACTGAAACTGGAGCGCTCCGTGTTGCCCGTTTGCAGGGTGCCGCCGATGGCCAGGTTGCCGGTCCATTGGCCGGGCGGCTCGTTGATGGTTTTCACCTGATCCCACTCGATGGCGATGGCGGTTCCGATCAAGTCCAGTTTGACTCCGATGGCACCGTCCGGCATCGTCACCAAAGGACCCGTCAAAATCGAGTCATTGGTCAATTTGATATTGACGGGATGGTCCGTGGTGAGCGAATGGATATCCGCCACCGGGATTTTGACTTCCTTTGAAAAGTTGTTGGAGAACACCAGAATGCCGTCCGCCAGCGAGGTAACGGTTCCATAAAGAACATTGCCGTCACCAAATTCGATTTTGTCCGCGTGAGCTTTTTGGGTCCAGAAGATTGACAGGATCATCGGTATGCACATCAGCACGGCAACGCGCAAGGGGGTGTTTCTTTTAAACATAGTACCTTTCAATTTTTGGCTGGTCTGGTTGACAAGAAGATAAAGCTCAAATCCTCACCGGAATGCCCTTGGACGCGAGATACTTTTTGGTTTCCGGAATGGTCAGTTCCTTGAAATGAAAAATAGAGGCGGCGAGTACCGCATCCGCCTTGCCCTGGTCGATGGCCTCAAACAGGTGTTCCAGGCATCCGGCGCCGCCGGAGGCGATGAGGGGAATGGTAATGGCTGTGGCGACGGCGCGATTGAGGGCGAGATCGTAGCCCTGTTTGGTGCCGTCGCGGTCCATGCTGGTCAGAAGAATTTCGCCCGCGCCAAAGGTTTCCATGAGCCGGGCCCAGGGAACCACCTGAATGCCGGTGGGGTTGCGGCCCCCGTGGGTGTACACCTCCCAGGTCGGCAGGCTGGGCCGGGTGAACAGGGCGGCGCGTTGATCTTTCCAGGTTATTGAGGAGGTCGTTGGGGGAGTTCCTGCCGGCACCTGCTTGGCGTCGATGGCGACGACAATGCACTGGCTTCCAAAGCGCTCCGCCGCGCGTCGCACGAATTCCGGATCGTGCACCGCCGCGGTATTGATGCCCACCTTATCGGCCCCGGCTTTGAGCAGGTTGCGGATATCTTCCAGGGTGCGCACCCCGCCGCCGACGGTGAGCGGCATGAAAACTTTTTCCGCCGTGCGCGCCACCACGTCGAGGAGGATGTCGCGCTTTTCGTGCGAGGCGGTGATGTCGAGAAAGGTCAGCTCGTCCGCGCCGGCTTCTTCGTAGGCGGCGGCGATTTCCACCGGGTCCCCGGCGTCTCTCAAGTTGACGAAGTTGACGCCCTTCACCACGCGGCCGTCTTTCACGTCGAGGCAGGGGATGATGCGTTTAGCCAGCATGCTCTTTCACCTTTTTTAAAATTTCCCGGTAGTCGAGTTTTTTGTCATACAGGGCCTTGCCAATGATCATGCCCTCGACGCCTTCCTTCTCCAACGCCAGCAGATTGATCACGTCCTCGATGCGGCTGACCCCGCCGGAGGCGATGACGGGCGTCGTTGTGGCGCTGGCGAATTCTTTGATCTGCTCAAGGTTCGGGCCTTGCATCATACCGTCTTTGCTGATGTCCGTGAAAATGTATCCGGCCACACCGGCAGACTCCAGGGATTTGGCCAGGTCGGCGGCGCTCTGGTTGGAAACTTCGCGCCAGCCCTGGATCGCCACCTTGCCGTTGCGGGCGTCGATGCCGACCAGAATTTTCCCCGGATATTTTTTGCAGGCTTGTTCCACAAATTCAGGTTGCTGGTGAGCGATGGTGCCTAGAATGATGCGGTAGGCCCCGGCGTCGAAATAAGCCGAGAGGGCATCCATCGTGCGGATACCGCCGCCAATCTGAATATCGACGGTGCTGTTGTAGATGATATTTTTAATAATTTCTACATTGACGGGTTTGCCGTCGAACGCTCCGTCCAGATCCACCACGTGGATCAATTGAGCGCCCTCTTCGTCCCAGTGGCAGGCCATCGCCACCGGGTCGTTGGAGTAGACGGTTTCCTGATCGGCTTGGCCTTGAACCAGGCGGACGCATTGGCCGGCTTTGATATCGACGGCGGGTATGATTCTCACAGGGGCTTTTCCTTGTTATGGTATTTTTATGAAGGTGGAACAGTGACGCGGTGATTATAATGGGGAGGAAACACTCAGGTCAATGCGCTAAAAGCGGAACCCGGCTGGCAAGCGCCGGAAAGTTGGGTTAGAATCGGGGCGTTTCGCCCGCCCCACCCTGGGGACCGCGCCATCAGGAATATTTTAAGGATGATATCGTGAAAGTGAACCGCACCAAACTGGCAGGCGTTTTAATGATCGAGCCCGATGTGTTCGAAGACGACCGGGGGTTTTTCCTGGAAAGCTACAACCGGACGAAATTTCGGGAGCAGGGGATCATGGTGGACTTTATTCAGGACAACCACTCCAAATCCAGCCGCGGGGTTTTGCGCGGACTGCATTATCAGGTCCAGAAAGGCCAGGACAAACTGGTGTGGGTGGTGCAAGGGGAAGTGTTCGATGTGGCGGTGGACCTCCGCAAAGGTTCCCCCACCTTCGGCCAATGGGTCGGCCACACACTCTCCGCCGCCAACAAGCGCCAGTTGTTTGTTCCTATCGGATTTGCCCATGGTTTTTGCGTGACCAGCGAGACCGCCGAGTTTGTTTACAAGTGTTCCGATTTTTACCACCCGGAAGATGAAGGCGGACTGATTTGGAATGATCCGGAGGTGGGTATTGACTGGCCGGTAAAAGAGCCCATTCTATCGGGGAAAGACAAAGGGTATCCTGGTTTGCGTGACATCAAGCTTCCGGTGGTTGCTTAAAAATCAATCCTCAGCTTTATCCGACAAATAATTCAGCTCCAAAGCCCGCAGAAAATCATCGAATGCCTGCTCCACCAGGGTGCCCACGTCAAAGGCGTCCCCTGGGTTTTTGTACTGGTATTTGATCAGGGCGGATTCAATAAGGTTTTTCAATATTAGGGAGCCGTACGGGGATTTTTTGAGTTCCTTCCGGTACGCGCGCGCGATTTCTTTCATCAAATTGTAGGCCTCCACCGTCTCCAGCATACCGTCGTAGTTGGTTCCTAACTCGCGGCACTCCGCCAGTAAAACTTTGATGCGGTCATTGAATAGGTCGTAACTGTCGGCCCCCAGCAGGTCTTTCACCGATTGCGCAAAAGCGGGATACAGGTTTTTTCGGGAAACATCATTTTGCAAATGCACCTCCAGCTTTTGCACGAAGAAGCGGCCCACATGGTCTTTCCTTTGCAGTTCCTTTTCATGCAGAAAATACTTTTTGACCAAATCCTCCGAGGACGATTCTTGGGATGCCGATTGCACACAGAAATCGCATATCTCGACGCACTCCTTTTCCACCAGTTCCAAAAGATCCGACTCGTCCATGTCGGGATACTCCTTAATCAACTGCATGGTCTTGCGGATGATGGTCTGCCGGAACTGTCTGGTGCGGATCACGTCTTCGGGGAAAAGCGGCTCGAAATCGTCCATAACTAACTTAATCAATTAGAAAAAAAGGTTTTATATAAATCCCCCGGATTATACGGGCGAAAATTTTTATAAAAATTGAGACAGCACTCATGTTTGGTGCGGGTTCTGCCGTTGAGAACTTTAAGGAAAACCAGAATTAGAATTTTTATAGTAAAGGCTCAGTTGCAAAATGGCAATGAATGTTCAAACATTTTTTAATGATTTTTCTCCGGTGACCCGCCGAGTTTCCGAAGTCCAAATAGGGACGTTTTTCTCCGCGGATCTGAACCTCCAAACTTTGGAGGGAGACCGGGTACGGATTGCATTCAACACCGGGGAATCGCTGACCCAATCCCGATCGGAAACGCGAGTGGGAACTCAGTTGGTGAGCCAGGAATTCTCATCGGTCGCCATTGCGGTTTCACGGTATTCCATCGCAGTGGCAGGCGATTTAAACGAAGATGAATTGCAAGCAATCCAGCACTTGGTGGATGCGATCACTCCCATCGCCGGGGATTTCTTCACCCATGCGAAATTTGATACCGAGAATGCGGAGTCCCTCCTCGAGATCAATTTGGGTGAGATTCAAAGTTTTAAGTTGAGCCTTGAAAAAACCGTGGTCGTTACCGTCACAGGTTTTGAGCAAGCTCGTAGTGTTACTGATTCTTCTGGGTCAGGCTTGGTGGGCGCGGGGTTCCCGAATTTGTCGAACATCCGCGACCTGCCGGAATTGATTCATGCGGTGCTGGAAACGGTATTGTCCGCAGGTGCCAAGTCTATTCTCGACAACGATGAGATCCTGAACACCCTGCATGACCTGATGAGATTTTTAAGAGAGCGCTTTTCCATTTTCGGCAACCCCGGCCAGCCACCTTTTGTGACCCAGGCCGAAACCGCTGCCGAACCCGAAGTGGATTTTCTCCCCAACACCCGGGAAAGCGCTCCTCTCCCTGAACCCGAGCCGGCTGTCTAAACTCGTATCTTCTGCTTTAAACATTTTCCCTGAATTCTCCCAATCCCCCTTTAAGAAGGAGAACCCGCGTGGCGTTTGACCCAAGAGGCTGGCTGTGGGAACTCACGCCTCACAATTGTCGAGTGCGGGACAGAGTTTGACCTGTTGCCTCCAGGTGCAACCTGGCTCCCTCTTGGTGAAGAGGGCGGGGGGTGATTATTCCTTATCTTCCTTGAATGAGCCTTTCCAGAATCTCCATCACCCCGTCAACCGGGCAAGGCCGGGAGCTAAATAGGTCACACATTGCAGGCCTTCAATATCGGTTGGGCATCAAACCGAGTTGATTGGTTTGGATCCAGCGGCACGTGTGATATTCCTTCATTAGCCTCATGCCCCGCAGGGGGAGACCTTTGTATAACCCGAAAATTCTGGATCAGTCCCAACAACTTTGATGAGAGACCGATGCCCCCCCTTCTTCGAAGGGGGCTGGGGGGCGTCTTCCTTAGTGTCGTTGGTCCATTCAATGGGGCGGCATAAAACCCGGATTCTTCGCGGAGTTTATCCTGAGCTTGCCGAAGGACTCAGAATGATAATCCTAAAATCTCTATGTTTCAGCCAACCTCACTTATGTAAAGCTTTCTTTAAGAAGGGGAACTATTTGGGTCCAGCGGCACCGCGGGTCACGGCATGAGACCGCCGTTGTTGATGTCGAGGGTTTGACCGGTGATGGAAGTTTGGGCGTCGGAGATCAGGAACTGGACGAGGCGGGCGATCTCATGCGGCTCGGACATTTTGCCGAGCGGCACCTGGCTCATGGCCTGCTGTTCGGCTTCGGTCTTGGAAATTTTCAGGAAATCGGCAAAGGCCTGCAGGCCTTCATGGGCCATGTCGGTGTTCACCCAGCCGGGACAAAGCGCGTTGACCAGAATTTTGTCGCGGGTCAATTCATTGGCCAGCGACCGCATCAATCCCAATATGCCGGCTTTGGATGCGCAGTAGGCGGAGTAACCGGGAACGCCGAGGCGCGCCAGTATGGAAGAGATGAAAACGATTTTGCGGAAGCCGTCGGAATTTTTTTTGAGATAGGGCAGGCATTCCTGAACGGTATGGTAACTACCGGTGAGATTGGTGTCGATGATTTTCTGCCAGCGGTCGTTGGCTCCTGCCTGATTTTCCCCGCCGATTCCGGCATTGACCACCACGGCATGGAGTGCCATCACCTGGCTTTTGGCCAGCGCTTCGCGCAGGGTTTCCTTTTTTCTGACGTCGCAGGAGAAGCACTGATGCCGATCGGGGTGGTGCAACGTTAGCCGGGCGGAATCCAGGCGGGCGCCGTCGCGGCCCAGCAGGATCAGCGCATAGTCGCTCTCAGCCAGGACTTTGGCGATGGCC
>SMVS01000052.1 GCA_004357435.1 Nitrospina sp.
AACGCCGGTGTGCGCGAGCGACACCTCGCCGGGCATGGGAATTTTTCCGCCGCCGATCAGCCCGGCGTCCGAAATGGTGTGGTGCGGCGACCGGAACACGCGCGTGGCGATCAGCCCGGTGCTGTTGCCCAGCAATCCCATCACGCTGTGTACCTTGGTGGACTCGATGGCCTCCTCCAGTGATAGAGAGGGCAAAATGGTGGGCAGGCGTTTGGCCAGCATGGACTTGCCCGAGCCGGGTGGGCCGATCAAAATTATATTGTGTCCTCCGGCGGCGGCGACTTCCAGCGCGCGCTTCACATGGTGCTGGCCCTTGACGTCGGTGAAGTCGATGTCGTAAACCGAATGCCTCTGAAATTCACCTTCCGCGTTGCTCTTCGCGGGTTCGATGGCGAGGTCGCCGTTCAAGAATGCCACCACGGCAGGCAGATCTTTCACCGGGTACACGTTGACACCCTCCACCACCGCCGCCTCGGCGGAGTTTTCCGCCGGCAACAGTAAACCCGCCAGGCCGTTGTCCCGCGCCTAGGTGGCGATGGACAACGCGCCTTTGATCCGTTTCACCCGGCCATCGAGTGACAGTTCGCCGAGGATCATGTGTTTGGCGAGCGCTTCCTTGTCGATCAGGCCGTTGGCCGCGAGGATGCCGATAGCGATCGGCAAATCGAAAGCCGAGCCTTCCTTTTTGATGTCGGCGGGCGCCAGGTTGACCGTGATTTTTTTGAGCGGCATGTCGAGGTTGGTGTTTTTGATGGCCGCCGCGACCCGGTCACTCGATTCTTTTATCGCCGCGTCCGGCAGACCCACAATCGACATACCCGGAATGCCCATGGCCAGGTTGACCTCCACCTCGACCGAATAACCGTCGATCCCCAACACCGCTCCGCTCTGCACCCGTGAAATCATCTCTCACTCCTAATGGATTAAGGAAAGGCAATTATATTCGGAAAACCAATTGAATGCAAAAATAGGCGGGAGGAAAAAAGGCGAGCAAAAGCAATGTATTCGTTGAGAAACCACGGGGGTAGGGAAGGCGGGCGGCGTTCTTGACCTGAATACGACTGGCGTTCGGTCAAAAAACGGAAAGAGAAATTATGATTAGTGAAAAATCATTGGTGAAAATATACGGCCCAGTAAATTCAGTTCCCATCACAATTGAAGAAGCGTTTGCCGGTTGTGGCGGAGAGAAGACCGTGTCGGCTCGATGCAACTTTGGTTTCATGGCAAAGGAACATGAGGAGGTGACCCTTATCAGCCATCACTCCTCGCAAAATTCCCTTCATGCCAAACCCGTGATTAGTTTTTGCCACTCCGGAGAGAGAGTGTAACCTCACCTCGCCATTAAAAGAGGAGGAACTTCGCTTCGGGCAGGATGCCCCCGCAGGCAATGGGTAAAACCCTGGTTTGCGCTCAACCCATGCTGGCCGACCCTCCACAAGTTTAGCCTGTTGCATCCAGCCCCAGGCTGGCGCCCGGCTCTTTATTTGAGCGCCCTCAGGGGGTCTTTTTCTCGCAACGGATTCCTTCGTATTTTCACGCAACTCACTTCCATGTTGGCGTCCGGACCCAGATTTATGATCATCGCTACCTCATTTCTGGAAATATTTTCCCCTCCGCGGAAGCGTGCTGAGGCAATCGTTGCCGGCAGGCTGTAGGCTAAGGTTTGGCCCGGGTCTATCATTTGGGCGATAAAAACCCTTTCTCCCAGGACTACTTTCAGGTCAGCCGGGGTTCCGTCAATATTTTCGATCATGAAATTAGAATTGCAGGTCACAAAGTTGCCTGGAGTCACAACCGCTTTCTCCCCAGCGCTCAGGCTTTTCGTTTTCGCCATTGCGGTGTTGGATACTAAACCTCCTATTATCAAAACTGCTAAAACGATCAGAAAAAATCGGTTTTGCCTCATGGGAAGTCTCCTTATACAAGTAGTTGAAACCGATGGATTCCATAATGTTGCGTACCAATTTCGTCCCTGAAGGGTCGGTTTGCGAGGGGATTTATCTGGAGTTCGAGCTAATTCAATAGGTTGGGAATGAGGCCCTCTGGAAGCCATACTATCCCTTAAATATGGTGCCCCGGAGGATGAATTGCCATTTAAAGTCTGGTTATCCGCAGGGAGGAGTTCCTTTTTTAGAGGGACGATCCGTGTGTCACGGTGGTTTCTTTATTTTGGGTTCAGCAGTATCATCGACGCTATTCTTTCAGCTTAAAAATAATTCACCGGAAATGAAATTTATGGACCCGCACCCGTTATTGCCTGAGGAAGATTACTGGTCGACGCCGTTCGCCCATGCGCTCCTGCAAGCGCTCGACATTTTTCCCGGTGCCACCGTGCTGGATGTGGCGGCGGGCGGGGGCATCCCGGCATTTTATCTGGCGGAACAGGTGGGGCCGGCCGGGCAGGTGCTGGCCGTCGATATCCATCAGCGCCAAATCCTGCGCGCGCGGACTATGCAAGGCACACGGTTTCCGTGGCTGAAATTTGAAGTGGGAGACATGCGGTTCCTGCCGCCGACTCTGCCGGAGTTCGACCGCATCACCGGCAACCTGTCCTTCATGTTCTTTCGTCCCAAACGATTCGAAGCACTTAAAAATCTGATCCAGTTTCTAAAGCCGGGCGGGCAAATCGTATTGACCTTTCCCGCGCTCGGTACCTTCGACTCGTTATGGGACCGGGTCGAGCGGGAGATGTCCCGCCGCCAGCTCGAAAACGAACTGAAAGCGCTGGCCGAGTACATCGCAGAGCGCCCCTCGACTGAGCAGGCCGGGCAATGGTTGCGGGAACTCGGCCTGGAAAAAGTGGCCGTGCAGGATTTGCCGTTGGAGGTGAAGACGGGGCCGGGCGTGGATTTTCTCGAGCATCCTTTGTTGCGGGGCGGGTTTCTCGATGATATTTATGAATGCTTCAAAGACCCGGCTTTGGCGGATGAGTTCATGACCGTCATCTCGGAAGACATCGAAAGTTTTACCCCGCTTGTTGCCCAGCGCGGTGTCATCTCCGGGTGGCGCCAGCATGACGCTGGACCCCAATAGTGGCGTGCCGCCACAGGCAGATGATAATGTTTGTCATACTTTCCCCTAGGGATTAGTCTCGCAGGTTGACCCTGCGCATAAAAGGAAGCTATGGTTTTTCTTTGGTTGAAATGGGTACATGTACTGAGTGCGGTGGTGCTGTTGGGCACCGGAATTGGGATTGCTTTTTTCATGTTCCGTGCCAACGCGACCAAGGAAATTGGTATCATTCGCTTCGCTCTAAAAAATGCTGTGCTGGCGGATTTGATTTTTACTGTGCCAGCTATTGGACTGATTCCAATCACGGGTCACTTCTTAATGCAGATGGGTCCTGTTTCTATCAAGGAGCGGTGGATTCATTTTTCATTCACGCTGTTTTTAGTGGCTGGACTTTGCTGGGTGGCGGCGTTCTATTTGCAGTGGCGCATGCGGAGACTTGCGGAAGAAGCGAAGAAAAAAGAAACGGAACTTCCACCCGTTTACAGGAAATACGAGCGGTTCTGGTTCGGGTTGGGCGTCATTGCCTTTCCCGCCGTCCTGGGAATTTTTTTCCTGATGGTTTTTAAACCGTCTATAGGCTGACCGATGGAGACACGACAGCAAATCGAAGCGGCCAAAGCGGATTTGAGCAAGGCCAACCTGTTCGGCAAGGACCTGGAGGGAGCCGACCTCAGTCAGGGCAATCTGGCGGGGGCCAATCTGCGCAAAGCGAAATTGAAGGGAGCCAACCTTAAGGGGGCCAATCTTGAAGGTGCCAGCCTGGGCACAGCTGATTTGACCGGGGCCGATCTGCGGGGCGCCAATTTGCGAGCGGCAGAATGTATTGGCACCCGCTTTACCGGAGCCAACCTCAGTGGCGCTAATTTTGACCGCGCTTCGGTCAGCAAGGCGGTGATGACGGATGCCGACCTTTCCGCCAGCGATTTTTCAAATGCCATCAACCTCACCTGCGCCCAGCTTGAGTCCGCAAAAATCGATGCCACCACGCGGTTGCCGAAGTACATCCGCCTCACTTGGACCTCCGAGGGCCATTTCGAATGTCGCGACCGCACCCAGCGCATTGACGATCCGGGCAAGGCCCGGAGCTAAAGGGGGCAAACTCTGATTTACGCCCAACAATGGTGAGGCGTGGAGCTAAGGGTCAGCTATCTGCCCCCACGGCGAGTGGCGACGAAACCTGAATGGGGAATTTTCATGTTGGAAAAAATCCTGGAAGACCATGAGAAATGGTTCAAGACCCGCGGCGGTGAGGGCGAACGCGCCATATTGAGAGGAGTCGACCTCAGTCAGGCGATCCTCCAAAAAGCCATACTGGTAGAAGCCGACTTGATGGGAGCTCGCCTCCAAAACGCCGATTTGCGGGAAGCCGACCTGCGCGGCGCCAACCTGCAGGACAGTCAACTGCAAGGTGCCCGGCTGGAGGGAGCCAACCTCACGGAGGCCGACCTCATGATGGCGGATTTAACCGGCGCTCATTTGGAGGGTGCCCAGCTGGACGGCGCCTATCTCCATGGAGCGGATTTGCGCAACACCAGCGGCTTCACCCGCCAACAGTTGGAATCGGCATTCTCCGACGAATCCACCCGCCTGCCCAAAAATTTAGGCTGACCGGCGATGCGCCGGGACAAAAGGGTCCTGCTCCGCTTGCCCCAGCAATTGTTGAGCAGGGTTCCCGGCAGTTAGCCTTTTTCCTTCCCTGTCAAGAAGTTCACCTCGCAAAAATTGTATTTGGATCTGTCTTTCAAGGTTATTTTTGCCCAATTATGCTTGATCAGGGCCGTTCTTTCGGGTGGGAGAATGACTTTCGGGAAAACATTGACAAAATCTCCAATTTAAATAAAATGAGGTCCTCAAATTTTGAGTTCCAATCTAATATAGAACAGAAAATCGATTGTCAAGGCTGTGGGCTTTTCCGCCACGTTCTATTGGCCATGCCTTGGGCTTCCTTATTGGTTTGAATTAATTTATCAGGCGTATTCAGGAGAATTGAAATGCAGATTACCGGCATGCTTTGGGGCCGAAAACTACTGGATCTGGTCGAATTCCCGCGGTCGGATGTGCGGGGTCCAGAAATCAGTGTGGATGAGATCAAGAAAATGATCGAAAAGCACGGCGAAATTTTTATCAAACCTGTTTTCAAGGGCGGCGTTGGTAAGAAGGGCAAATCCGGTTTGATCGGCCGCGTGAACAATCTCGCCGATGCTTTGAAGGAAAAAGAACGGTTGTACTTTGCCAAGCATCAAGTCGGCGACACCATTTCCAAATCGGATGGCGTGACCTTTGAAGGTGGGGTTCCTGCGGATCATGAGATTTATTTTTCCATTTCCGACAACACCGAATTCCGGGCGCCCGCCATGACCATCACCCATCATGGCGGCGTGGAAATCGAAGAGTTGCCCGCCGACAAACTGGCGGTGGTGCCTTTTGATCCGCTCACCGGTCTGAAAGCTTTTCATGTGTCCAACGCGCTGATGAAACTGGGGGCGCCGACGGAGATCATCAGTTCTCTCGTTCAAAATCTGCCCAAGCTTTGGGACCTGTACAACAATTACGGAATGTTGATGCTGGAATTGAATCCGATCCGGATGGCCAACAATAAGGGCCGATTCACGCCTGTGGCCTGCGATTTCAAATGCGCCTTCGATCAGGACGACCCAGCCTGGAAGCGCTTGCACCTGCCGGAGCATTTGTTTACCTACGATGATTCCGAATTCGAGCAGGAGATCAACCAACTGCGGACCTATCAGGGGCAGAGCGACGTTTATGTGATCAACGACCAGGGCAGTATCACCGCGCCGACCTTTGGCGGCGGGGCCAACGCCATGGTGACCGAGTTGTTGGGTGAAGACGCCACCATTTCCTCCGATTTCGGCGGCAATCCTCCCTATGTGAAAATGAACGAAATCTCCAAAATCACCTTCAAGCACTGGATGAAACAAACCAACGTGCTGTTCATCATCGGCGGCAAAGCCAACAACACGGATATCTATGAAACTTTCCGCGCCATGGCGGACGGCATCAAATGGTATTTTCAAAATTACGGCCCGCATCCCATGTTTGTGGTGGTGGGCCGCGGTGGACCCAACCTGATTCGGGGGATGGCTTATATGCGCGATACTCTCGATTCCCTGGGCCTGCCTTACCGGTTTTTTGGTCACGACAGCGCCATGTCCGAGGTGGTCAACTACGCCAGGGCTATCAACAAGTGGATCATCAATGGCGGCCGGGACCAAATTAAAAAGAATCTCAATATTAAGTAATCATTGTAATCGCAGTTTTAGTGCCTGGAGGCAAGACTAATGCATAAGAACGGAGTGGCTGGTTTTCCTTATTACGTGGGGATCAATTCGTTGTCTGAGCTGGCGACACGGGAGGACAGGATTGTCGTTTTTAATATATTGGGAAAAGAAAGTTCGACGGTGACGCCGGTCAGCCATGATTATTCGGGCGGTAACATCGTGTTCGGCACCGGTCCCGGAAAATCCGGAAAATTTTTGACCACCAAATCCGGCAAGATTCCGGTATACAATTCGATCAAGGAGGGCATGGAAGCCGGCCACGAATTCAACACCGCCGTGGTTTATCTGCCGCCTTCCGGAGTCAAGGATGGTGTCGCCGAAGCGGTGCGTCAGAATCCCAAACTAAAAAAAGTCATCGTCCTCACTGAAAAAGTGTCGGTCAAGGATTCCCGGATCATGCGG
>SMVS01000053.1 GCA_004357435.1 Nitrospina sp.
CACAACACGAACACCCATCGTTTGAAAAATAATTTCGAGAAGGAATTATGATACGTCATTCGGTTCCCATACAATGCGTTCAAGAGGGGCAGGTTGATGAAGAATCAAGTCTTGTTTACTCGCGGGGGTGATGTTAAAAACTATGAACTCTCCCCTAATTTATCAATGATAAGCCATTTTCAATTAATAGTAAATATCTGCTTTTATTGAGGTTTTGCGTCATCCAATTAATTGGAGCGGGTTTAACTCGTAAGACAACGGTTGGGGATAATCTCTGTTTTTACAATGGTATGTAACTGCTATGAATTGTTGGTTGAATTGGCGCCGTCAACTTTCGAGTTTCTGAAAATGCCGAATCAATTCATACAATTTTTCCAAAGCTTGTCGGGGTGTTAAATCGTCTGGGTTGATTTCTTTCAATGATTGTATAAGGGGGGAAATCGGTTCTGGAAACAATCCCAATTGAACTGAATGCGGTGGATGGGAAGAATCCTGGGACAGTCCCAGCTTTGGTGTTCCCAGTTCATCGAACTCACTGTTTTCCAGGTTGAATAAAACCTCATGAGCGCGTTTCAAAACGGCTTCCGGCAGTCCTGCCAATCGAGCCACTTGGATGCCATAACTTTTATCGGCACCGCCTGGAAGAATTTTTCTCAAAAAAATAATTTCGTCATTCCATTCTTTTACCTGAACGTAATAATTTTTTATCCCTGGATATACCTGGGCCAATTCAGTCAGCTCATGATAGTGGGTGGCGAACAGGGTCTTGGCACCAATATGTCTTGGACCCTCCAGATATTCGATGATGGACCAGGCGATGCTGATGCCGTCAAAAGTACTAGTACCGCGTCCAATTTCGTCCAGGATGAGTAGACTTTTTTCTGTGGCGTAATTGAGAATGTTGGCGGCTTCATTCATTTCAACCATAAATGTTGATTGACCTTTCGCGAGATGGTCTTGGGCACCCACCCGGGAAAAGATCCGGTCGACCATGCCCACCTCGGCCTCTTCCGCTGGAACAAAACTCCCGATATGCGCCATCAAGGTGATGAGCGCCACCTGGCGCAGGTAAGTGGATTTACCTGCCATGTTGGGTCCTGTTATGATTAAAATTTGATTTTCCTGGCAGTCCAATAAAGTGTCATTGGGTATGAAGGAGTGGTCAGACTCCATGTTTTCTACCAGGGGGTGTCGACCATTTTTTATGTTTAAGACATCGCTCTCGCCCAAGATCGGGCGGCAGTAGTTGTGGCGGTGCGCGACCTCGGCCAACCCGGCAAAAGCGTCGATTTCACTGATGATGAATGCCATGCTCTGGATGCGGGTACCGTATTCAGCTACCTTGAGACGGAGATCCTGAAACAACTGCTGTTCTAATAGTTGAATTTTTTCCTCCGCGCCCATGATCTCTGATTCGTATTCTTTCAATTCTGGCGAGATGAATCGCTCTGTGTTGACCAGCGATTGTTTTCGAATGTAGTTGTCGGGAATACGGTCCAGGTTTTTTTTCGTGACTTCAATATAGTAACCGTAGATTTTGTTGTAACCGACTTTGAGTTGCGGAATATGGGTTTGCTTTCTTTCTCGGGCTTCCAGATCGGCTATTAACTGATTGCCGTTGCGGGTGATTGTTTTCAATCGGTCCAGTTCGGGGTTGCAACCGGACTGGATCAGGTTGCCGTCTCGAATTTGAAGTGGGGGTGGATCGGAGAGCGTCTTTTCAATTAATTCGAAGACCGGTTCCAAATTGTCCCAGGCCGAAATGTATTCGGTCATGTGGGGTGAAGACGCGGCGCGCAGGATGGTTTCCAAATTTGGTAATACCTGAATGGAAGTCTTGAGAGCGACCAAATCCCTCGGACTGCAGGCGGACAAGGATATGCGGCTCAAAAGACGCGCCATGTCGGAGATGGATTTTAAAAGCTCTCTCGCTTCGTTTCTTTGCAGGAGGTTGTTTTTAAATTCCTCGATAAGTTCCTGACGTTTCACAATTTCTGGCAAACGGATCAGAGGTTTGAGAATCCAATCTTTGATTCGCCGGGCTCCCATGGGAGTGCAGGACTCGTCCAGTAATCCCAGCAGAGAATGTTTTCTCTGGCCATCACTCGATTGGACCAGCTCCAGGCTGGCCACCGTGCTTTGGTCCAGTTGCATGAAATGATCGGAACTGATAGTGGATAGTGAATTGATATGCTGAAGGCTGGATTTCTGAGTTTCCTTGAGATAATGGATGAGAGCGCCGGCGGCGCAAATGGCCGAGGGCAGGGCCTCACAGCCGAATCCTTCCAGAGATTGGGTCTTGAAATGCTCCAGCAGAACCCGGCGAGCCTGGGTGTAGGAAAAGGTCCAGTCTTCCCTCGGTCGAAGACAATACGATTCCTGCTGAAGCAAGTTTTGACTGGTCCCATTATCCTTGAAGGCTGACTCAGGGACGATCACTTCCCGGGGCTCCAATTTGGTCAATTCATCGCTCAACAAGGCATCACAGTTATTTTGTGGTAATTCCATGACATGGAACAGCCCCGTGGAAATATCCAACGATGCGAGCCCCGAACTTTCTTTACCGAAATAAAGGGACACCAGAAAATGATGGTTTTTGGGGTCCAGAAGATTTTCATCCAGGACGGTGCCGGGTGTGATGACGCGAACCACCTCGCGTTTCACTAATCCTTTGGCTTGCCTGGGGTCTTCAACCTGTTCGCAGACAGCGATACTTTTTCCGCTTTTGATCAGCTTGGAAATATAAAGGTTGGCGGAATGATGCGGGATGCCGCACATGGGGATGGGGTTGTTTTTATTGCGCGAGGTGAGGGTGATTTCCAGAATTTTGGAGGCTACTTTGGCATCCTCCAAAAACATTTCGTAGAAATCGCCCATGCGGAAAAAAAGGATGGCGTCGGGATAATCTTTTTTGATCCGTTGATACTGTTGCATCATCGGAGTGTCGTCTTCGGTGGTGGGCCGGCCTGGGGCTGTGCGGGTCATGGTGATTGCTCAAAGGGTGATATTCCTGAATATTGGAACCAATCGGTTGTAGGTGGCCTCGATATGCTCCGGATGCACCTTGGTTTCTGCCAGGACCGGCATGAAGTTAGTGTCTCCGTTCCAGCGCGGAACAATGTGTCCATGGAGATGCTCTTCAAACCCGGCACCGGCGCTTTTGCCGATATTGTATCCCGTGTTGAATCCATCGGGCCGGTATTCCTGGCGGAGGATGCCCAGCGACTTCTTCGTTAAAACGGACATCTCATGGAATTCTTCATCATTCAAAAGGGTGATACAGCCAACGTGCCGGTAAGGGCAAATCATTAAATGTCCGTTGGCATAAGGAAAAATATTTAAAATCACATAACTGTTGGGTCCGCGAAAAAGGATTTTCTTAATGGAATCGTTTTCTGCCTTGGGGGCCGTGCAGAAAACGCATTCTTTGGATTTGTCCGAAACAATATAATCCATTCTCCAAGGCGCCCATAGGCTTTCCATGATGGCCTCCTCGTATTCACCATTTAAAAGTTGCTGGTTCCGGAAGGTTGCCGTCCGGGGAAAATCAGTGTGAACAGATCGCGGGTCTGCCGTTGCATTAGGCGAGCTTCCTTGCTGGACCGCTCATGATCGAGTCCCCGCAAGTGAAGTATGCCATGGATGGCCAAAAGAGCCAACTCTTCATCCAACGTCAGCAGATGTTCTTTAGCCTGCCTGGCGGCGGTCTCCACAGAAATAACAACGTCCCCCAATAATGGAATCCCCTGCTCATCAATGGCGGAAGAGTCCTGAGGAAAAGAAAGCACATCGGTGGCACTGTCCACCTTCCGGTATTGGCTATTTAATTTCTTGATTTTACGATCACCGGTGAGCAAAACACTGAGCTCGCAAGGGTTTTGCTCCAATGCTTCTAAAATCTTCGCAAGTCGTTTTTTAAACAGCCTCGAATCAATTTTATGTTTTCTTTGTCCATTCCTGACAAGAATTCGCATGGCTCTTGAAATTTTATGCCCGCCAGGAGCAAACATTGTAAAAAACGGAGGGTTTCTGAATTGATGAATTGCTTGAGGCGAGTTCAGAGTTTTTTATGATCAGCTACTCGTTGGTTTGGTCATAAGCCCGGACTATTTTTTTTACCAGTTCATGCCGCACGACATCCTTTTCCTTGAATTGGATGATACGAATTCCGTCAATATTTTTTAAAATTTCCTGAGCGTGAATCAATCCGGATTTCGTATTCTTGGACAAGTCTACCTGGGTGATGTCACCGGTCACCACCATTTTGGATCGAAATCCCAAACGGGTGAGGAACATTTTCATCTGGGGCAGTGTGGAATTTTGGGCCTCATCAAGGATGATGAAAGAATCGTTCAAGGTACGTCCACGCATGTAGGCGAGAGGAGCGATTTCTATGTGGCCGTCCTGAAGCATTTGCTGGACTTGATTGAACTCCACCATTTCGTATAGGGCATCGTAAAGCGGCATCAGGTAGGGATTGATCTTCTCGGTAATATCGCCGGGCAAAAAACCCAGTTTTTCACCCGCTTCGACCGCCGGTCGGGTGAGAATGATGCGTTTGTAATTCCGCTTCATATAAGCTTCTACCGCCATGGCTACTGCCAGATAGGTTTTACCGGTTCCTGCCGGCCCAATGGCGAGTACGATATCATTCTCACGAACTGCTTGAATCATGTCGCGCTGATTGGCGCCCTTGGGAGTGATAAATCCTTTACGCGGCGCAACGGCTATGCGTTCGGCGAAGAGCTTCACCAGATCGATTTGCGGATCCTCCGCCATCAGGCGGATAGCAAATTTGATGTCGCCGTTGACCAGTTTGTTGCCGCTGGATAACATGCTCAGCAACTGATCGAGGAGCCGCTCCACCATTTCAATGTTGTCGGGATCGCCAATGATTTTGATTTGGTTTTCCCGGGTGGTGATACGAACACTGAATTTCTTCTCAATGTTTTTGAGGTTTTCGTCATGAACGCCGAAGATGTCCGGAATAAACTGGTTGGTTTCGAGAAGAAGTTCTTTGGATGTAATTTGGCTCAAGAGGAGTGTTTCCTTAATGGATTGTTTGTTCAATTATATCCTGTAAGTTTCCGCGATGTCAAAACTATGTGTTTCTATAACGAATTGTTAAATAATGAGTTAAATCTGTATTGATGGAACCCTGGATGGGGAGAGTTATCTTGGGGCACGCGACGGATATTGAATCAGGCTGAGAAATTCACTGCGTGTGCTGGGATTGGATTTGAAATAACCGAGCATGGAACTGGTGGTGGTGTAGGAGCTTTGTTTTTCCACTCCCCGCATGGCCATGCAGAGATGGAGCGCTTCGATCACCACCGCCACTCCCTTGGGCTGGAGAATTTCGTTGATGCAATCGGCAATCTGTGTGGTCAACCGCTCCTGGACCTGCAACCGGCGGCTGAAGGCGTTGACCACACGAGGAATTTTGCTGAGCCCGATAAGTTTTCCCTGCGGTAGATAAGCGACGTGGCATTTCCCAAAAAACGGGAGCAAGTGATGCTCACACAGACTGAACATATCAATATCCTTGACGATCACCATTTCATCAGTATTGTTGTCCGTAAAAAGAGCGCCGTTGACCAGCTCATCAATGTCGATCCAATAACCCTCGGTCAAAAACTTCATGGATTTGGTCACGCGCTCAGGAGTGTCTTTCAAGCCTTCGCGGGAAGGATTTTCTCCCAGCTCGATCAGCAATTTTTCAATCAACTCTTCCATGGGATTTTCCTCTATAAACTACGAAGTTGCGCGGGGATTCATAAAGTTTTAGCTCCTGTAATTTGCCGCTTTGCAGTTTGGGTTCCAGGACTTCCCAAAAATAGATCGCCAGGTTTTCTGCGGTAGGAATCACGTCCTTTAAAAAAGGTACATCCACATTAAGATTTTTATGGTCGACCTTTTCTATGATCTCATCGATCACCAGCTTTTTTAGAGTTTTCAAATCCAGCACCATCCCTG
>SMVS01000054.1 GCA_004357435.1 Nitrospina sp.
ATCAGCCCGGCGATGAAGGCTCCCATGGCCAGCGTCAGCCCCAGATTGTGCGACACCCAACCGGTGCCCATGATGATGAGGATCACCAAAAGGGTCAGGTGTTCCTTGCTACCCAGTCGCGCGATAGCGCCCAGGGCGCGCGGCACCAACAGGCGTGACAGGAAAAAAATGGCCGCCACCGCCGCCAGCGATTTGATCATGGCGATGCCAAAATCCAGCGCCGAGATATCGCCGCTATGCACCAACAACGGAATGACCAGCATCATCGGCACCACGCAGACATCCTGAAACAACAAAATCCCGATGCAAACGCGGCCATGCAGGGTATCGATTTCTACGCGATCGGTGATCATTTTCATAACGACGGCGGTACTGCTGAGTGCCGCCAGCAGACCCAGCGCCAACGCCTGGTTAGGGGGAAACCCGAGCCACAGGCAAATGCCATAACCGGCCCCGGCGGTCAACCCCAACTGCAAACCTCCGGAAACCAGGATGGCGGCCCAATTTTTCACCATATGACTCAGCGAAAATTCCAGGCCGATTAAAAAAAGCAGTAGGATGACGCCAATTTCGGAAAGATTTTCAACGGATTGCGGGTCGCCGATCAATTCCAGACCGTGTGGGCCGATCAGCATTCCTGCCACCAGAAATCCCATGATGGAAGGCAGTTTGACCCGATGAAACAGGATATTGATGGGCAGGGAAACCAGCAGGAGGATGGTCAAATCTTGTAGGGTTTGGACCATGATTCGAAGGATGGAAACCCAATTCTAATGGGGGTTATTGATAGGGAATTTATTGGAAAAGCTTTGAAAATAGTTTTTTTGACCGATCCGGTTCCATTATACTCATGCGAATTAATTATTGGCGGAAAAAAGGGGGAGGATTATGGAAAAGGATTTGAGGGCCTTGGAACACAGCGGCGATGTGCTGTTCTTGATGTTGGGCGCGGTGATGGTGTTTGCCATGCATGGCGGATTCGCCTTTCTGGAGGTGGGGACGGTCCGCAAAAAAAATCAGGTGAACGCCCTGGTCAAGATCATCGTCGATTTTTCCATTTCCACCGTCGTCTACTTCACCATCGGTTACGCCATCGCCTATGGCGTCTATTTTTATACTCCGGCGAAAACCCTGTTGGCGGACAACCAGGGTTATGAACTGGTCCATTTTTTCTTCTTGCTGACCTTTGCCGCCGCTGTCCCGGCCATCATCTCCGGCGGCATCGCCGAGCGCGCTAAATTCTGGGTCCAGGCTCTGGCCGCCGCGATCTTTGTCGCTTTCGTCTACTCTTTCTTCGAAGGCATGGTGTGGGGGCAAATCAGTTTTCTGGGGCAGGCGGATTCGTGGCTCGCCAACTTGTCCGGCGGGGTGCCATTTCACGACTTCGCCGGGTCCGTGGTGGTCCATTCCATGGGCGGCTGGCTCGCCCTGGTGGGCGTGTGGATTTTAGGACCGCGCATTGGCCGGTGGGATTCGAAGGGACGCAGTCGCCCGATACCGGTCAGCAACATCCCGTTTCTGGCTTTGGGAAGCTGGATGCTGTGCATCGGCTGGTTCGGTTTCAACGTCATGTCCGCCGCGACCATTGGCGGCATTTCCGGACTGGTCGCCATCAATTCCCTGTTTGCCATGGTCGGCGGTATTTTGATGGCGCTGGTGGTTTCCAAAAACGATCCGGGCTTCATTCATAACGGCGCCCTTGCCGGGCTGGTCGCCATTTGCGCCGGCTCCGATCAGGTGCATCCCATAGGCGCGTTTGTCATCGGCGGCGTGGCCGGTTTTATCCTGGTCAAAGGCTTCACTTGGGAGCAGGAAAAGTTGAAACTGGATGACGTGTTGGGCGTGTGGCCTTTGCACGGACTTTGCGGCACCTGGGGCGGGATTGCCTGCGGCATTTTCGGACAAGCGTCACTGGGTGGCTTGGGCGAGGTCAGCTTCACCGCGCAAGTGATCGGCTCGCTGTTGGCCGTGGTGGTGGCCCTGACCCTGGGTTTCGTGGTCTATAAAACGCTGGACATCTTGTTTGGATTACGGCTCTCCAAGGAAGAAGAACAGCAAGGCTCCGACCTCTCTATCCATAACCTGCAGGCTTATCCGGAAGAGGTCACCACCAAATATAATTAACTCCCTCGTTGCAGACGCAACGGGCTGACGCTTGGTATTATCGTCAACAATTGTTGAGCGCATATTCGAACTCAACCCCAATACCTTCGCTGTTTCGCCGGCTGGCTTTGCCCGTCTTCGTGGCATTTGAAAGTGGTGTCGTCAATCCAGTCGACCTGCAGGTGATCGGGCAGTTTGGTTTTTTTGTCGATCATCATTGAGTTCACCTGCTCGCTGGTGAAATTGGTGACCAGGCCGAGATCGGCGCCGCTGAAATCGGTTCCTTCCAGCAGAGCTTCCGCAAAATCCGCCCCGCGCACGTTGGACCCACGGAAACACGCTCCCCTCAAATCCGCTCCCTTGAACTGACAGCGCGTGACGATGCTGTCGGTAAAATTAGCCTCCCGCAAACTGGCGTCACGAAAATCACATAAGGTGAGGTTGCACCCGGTGACATCCGCATTTTGGAAATTCGTTTTTGAAAAATTGGCCTTGCTCAAATGTGCTTTCAGGATACTGGCTTGCGAAAAATCGGCTCCAATGAAGCTGCCACCGCGCAAATCACTTTTGTGCAGATTGGCGCCGCTCAGGTCCGCGTCATCCAGCATCACCGGACTGAACTCCACGCGCGTCAGGTTGGCATTTTTAAAGATCGCCTTACGGCCCAGGGTTTTTATGAATTTTGCTTTAGTCAGATCGGTTTCCGAAAAATCCGCACCGCTGACATTGCCATGGCTGAAGTCAGTCCGGATGAGGGCCGCATTTTTAAAATTGGCCAGGATCAGATTGGTTCCCATGAACTCGGCGCCGTTCAGCCCGGCCCCCTCGAAGTTGGCACCTTTCAGGTTGGATTTATTGAGTTCTGCTTCCTTGAGTCGGCCACCGCTCAAGTCGATGCCTTGCAGATCCGCCAGGCTGAGGTAGGCCCGCTCCAGATTGTTTTTGGCCGCCTCAATTTTTGCGCGGTTGAGTTTTTGTCTTTCTACCATTACCTTTTCCGGGGATAGTTTTAAAATCAAGATCGCCATTGTACGAATCGGCACCCTCGGATGCAAACCGGATTTTGGGGGCCGGCTCATCAATCTGTTATAGAATATAGGGCGATGGGCCACCGATCCACTAAAAACCCGCCTGGCTGGCGAGAATTACGGCGCCAGCGATGGCGGCAGACCGCAACCTTTCATGCCAGGGCCATGGACACACTCCGATTATTATACCTTGCTGTCGCACCCGGGATCGCGATTGCAGTTTATATTCACTACTCCGACCGGTGGGACCCCGAACCCAAAAAACTGGTGATTAAAGGTTTCATTTGGGGGGCGCTGGCCGTGTTCCCCGCCATGTTTTATGAGGAAGCTTTTCCCAAAGTCTTGGGTTGGGAAGGGTCTTTCAATGACACCTGGTGGCGGACAATTATTTACGCCTTTTTCGGGGTGGCTCTGGCGGAGGAAGCGTGCAAATTCTTTTTTCTTAAAGAATTCATTTACGAGGATCAGAATTTTAACGATCCGTTTGATGGCATAGTTTATGGCGGGATGATTGGCTGTGGTTTCGCGACCATGGAAAATATTATGTATGTGGTCTCTGCTGGTTATGAGACCGGAATTTTAAGAATGCTCACCGCTGTTCCCGCCCACGCCTTCGATGGCATCATCCTAGGTTACTTCATGGGCAAGGCCAAGTTTTGCCCGAATCCGAAGAAACTATTAACGCAGGGCCTGGTCACCGTAATCATTCTCCACGGGACCTACGACTCCGTGGCGATGTCCAATTTATCCTGGTCGATTTATCCAATTTTTGGGATTGTCATTGTTGGAATTTACCTGGCTTTGAAAGCCAAAAGAGAACTGGAAAAAACTTCTAAACGTATCGAATTTTCTTCCAAGGAATATTTTTTACTTGAAGACACCGGAAAAAAAGAACCGCTGACTTTAAAAGATATCCGGAACGCGTTGCGGGAAGGACGCTTGAAACTGGAGGACCTGCTAGTCCCCCGCACCGGCGACAGAAAAATTTCCATACGCGCCCTCTGGGGTTCGCAAATCGGCTTGGAGCCCAGGGTTCGGGCGAAAACTCCCCCCAGGGTATGGCCCGCGAAACGGGTATTGATTTTCTATGCGTTGACTTTCGGGTTTTATTTTTATTTCTGGTTCCATAGAAATTACCGGAATTTCATGAGCTACAAAAAGTTGAACATCGATCCTGAACTCAGAACCCTGGCACTGTTCGCATTCACCATCATCCCGTTTTTTATTTATGAAGCTATTTTTGGAGAGTGGGTTCCATTCGATCCTGCCGTTGGAATTTCATTCAATATTTTGATGGCGGGCGTGGAAGCAGTTTTTTTGTTTGTTCTGCTGAGAATGATCCGGGGGTTCTTCAATGAAGATCAAAAAAAGGCTTTTCCAATGGGGCTTCTTGTTTTGATGTTTTTTGCCGTGAGCAGTTTGAGGAAAATTTTGCCGGGGGATATTGCTTTTTACTGGGGGTGGGAGTGTGGTTTGATATTGCTTCAGGGTGGGGTTTTGGCCGTGGTGCAAAAGCACCTGAACGATTACTGGGCACTGGAGAGAGAACAGCTCGCCGACACCATCGCGCCAGGTCCGCCGGCGAAGCACTGAAGCTGATGGGTTGAACTTTTCCTGTACTCAAAAATTACGGGGCATGGGATTAGCAGAGTTCAGCTCCCGCCTCCCTCACTAGAGGGTGCCTCCCTTATAAGAGGTGGGCCTGACCCGAGCTTCTTTGCTCTGGCCCTCACGTTTCAATTCCTGCTGGTGGCGGGGTTTGCTTGATTTCCTGTTTGAAAAGTTTTTTGTACAGTTTGGTGTTGTCGACCACCATAACCCACTGGCCGTCCTCTTGATGCGGCGGTTCCTGCACGGTAAACGTCGTGGTCAATATCCAAGCGCCCACCACAATATCGTCGCCCTCAAAATTTTTAATGGGGCCGTTCACCGAAGTCTTTCTGCCATCCCCTACTTTTTCATAGGAAAGCATGCCGTCCCTGGTGATGATCAACTTCATCCCGGTAGTTTCCCAATGGCCTTCATAATTGAGTTTGTCCGGAGGTAAGGGTTGGGATTCAATACCAAAGTTGGAATCACAACCGTAAAGAGCAAATAAAAAAAGAACAATGACATTTAAGTAATATCGGTGGGCCCTTCGCGTGTTCATTGGCAATCTCCTCAAGGATCCGCTTCACTTGGAGTGGGATACTATTTTTGTTCCCACGCCCTCCTTTCCATGATAAGGCTTTTTTCCCAAAGAGCACTGGCAAAACCGGATCTCACCAGCCCGCCGCCTGAAAAAAGGCGAGGGGGTTTTACGCCGTATTATTTGCCATCGTTGTTTTCACATAAAAAAAACCCCACACCGGAGTGTGGGTTTTAGAATTTCAAGGAAGCGGATGCGAGGAGCAAGTTCGAATTCTTATCAGACAACATCACGCGGCGTGAGCCAATTCGCCCGCCGCGAAGGAGTGGTGCCGAAGGTCGGAGTCGAACCGACACGGGGTTGCCCCCACAGGATTTTGAGTCCAGCGCGTCTACCAGTTTCACCACTTCGGCATTTTCGTTACCAGAAGTTATCATAAGCTCCCGCAAAGAACAACGAAGAATCTATCGTCCCGCATCCTTCAACAGGCTCACGATAAACTTCGTCGGGGTGGCTATAGATGTTCCCCTCCTTACCAAGGAGGGGATGCAGGGGAGGTTATGAAACCCCTCCCAACCCTCCCCTTGGTAAGGGGCCAGCGTCACGCTGGGCTAGGTTGCACCTGGAGGCAAAGGGTCAGACTTTATTTTGCGCCCAAAACGGCTGGGTATGATTGTTCACCTATCCACCTCCCCCGCCAGGGGGCCAGCGTCACGCTGGGCCTGCAGTCGTTCGGCGGTTTGCACGGCCTGCAATCGTTCGGCGGCGATCAACAGTTGTTGTGCGCTGGCATCGTCCGGATCAAGCACCTGCAGAGTCTTCAGGTAGTGAATGGCGTGCCCGTATTCATGCAGGGCCAAGTTGGCGCTCACCAGGTTGTTCAGTATATCCACCGATTGCGGCGCGAGCTCATAAGCCTTTTGAAACGCAGTCTCGGCGAAGTAATAGGATTTCATGTCCCAGTACAATTGGCCCAACTGGTTGCGGGTTTTTGGATTTTCCGGGTCGAGCTTCCGGCTGAGTTGGAGTTGTTTCATGCTTTCGATATATTGGCCGTCCTGTTGATAGGCCCGGCCCCAAGCCAGGTGATATTCAGCCGACTGCGGTTGCCGCCGCACCGCCACCTGCAAACGCGCCAGCGCTTTTTTGGGTTCCCGCAGTTCCAAATGCGCCAATCCGGCATGATAATACGGCTCCGGACCGCGGGTGCCGCGGTCGATGGCTTGTTGAAACTCGCTCAGCGCTTTTTTGTATTCCTTCTGTTGCATATAAAGCGAGCCCAGTTGCACGCGCACTTGGGCGATGTTGGGTGACTTCATTGCCGTGTCCTGCCAGAGGCTGAGCGGCGTGCGGTAGTCGAGCCCCCGGTTCAGGGTGAGCAAGAACAGCAAGGCAATGATGCTGGTCATGCCCAGGTTGCTGATGGCAGGCCGGGCCGCGCCAAATTTTTGGGAAGCCCGTAAAAATCCAAAGGCGAGCAGAAAAGACAGGCCCAGCCCAGGCAGGTAAAATCGCGCTTCGGAAACCACCGGATCGGAAGGTGTCAAGCTGGACGCTGGCAGGTGGGTGATGACGACCCAGAGAAGCACCCATCGGATCACTGCCGATTTCGTGAATTTGAAAACCAGCACTCCGAGGCCGATGCTGACCGCCGACAGGATGAATTGCCAATCAGCGAGCGTGGTTATTTTCCGAACATAGGGAACGAAGCTCAGGTCAAGCGGTAGAAAAAATTTTGGCAGGTAATAAAAAGTGAACGCCTTGATCTGGATCATCATGTACAGCGCCCGTTCTTCCAGCGATGGCGGTAGCTGACCGGGGGTGGAGAACGG
>SMVS01000055.1 GCA_004357435.1 Nitrospina sp.
CAAATATACGACACCACGCTTCGCGATGGATCTCAGGCGGAGGATATTGCCTTCACCGTGGAAGATAAGATCCGCATCGCCCATAAATTGGACGAAAACGGTATCCATTACATCGAAGGCGGATGGCCCGGCTCCAATCCCAAGGACGTGGAATTTTTCAAAAAAGTAAAACACGCTACCTTCCAGCAGGCGCGGCTGGCGGCATTCGGCAGTACTCGTTCGCCCAGAAACAAGGTGGACCAGGATCCCAACCTGAGGCATTTAATTGAAGCCGATACAAAAGTAGTGACCATTTTTGGCAAGAGCTGGGACATGCATGTCAAAACCGCTCTGGCCACTGACCTCGATGAAAACCTCCGCATGGTTTCCGAGAGTATTGAATTCCTGAAAAAAAATGTTCCGGAAGTTCTATTCGACGCCGAGCATTTCTTTGACGGCTATAAAAAAAATCCAGAGTACGCGCTCAAGGTTTTGAAAGAAGCGGAGTCCGCTGGCGCTGATTGGATTGTGTTGTGTGACACCAACGGCGGGTCCATGCCCTGGGAAGTTAAGACCATTTTTGAGACGGTTAAAAAATCCTGCAACATCCCGTTGGGCATTCATAGCCACAACGATTCGGAGTTGGGTGTGGCCAACGCCTTGGCCGCCGTGAAGGCGGGAGCCGGGCAAGTGCAGGGCACCATCAACGGTTTTGGCGAACGGTGCGGCAATTGCAACCTCGTCTCCGTCATCCCAAATTTAAAGCTGAAAATGGGGCGCACCTGCATCAGCGATGAAGAAATGTCCCGGCTGAAAGAGTTGTCCGCCTTTGTTGACGAACTGGCGAACCGGGCGCATTGGAACCATCAACCGTTTGTCGGCAAAAGCGCGTTCGCGCACAAGGGCGGCGTGCATGTCAGCGCCATCCAGAAAAACCGCGAGACCTACGAGCATATCGATCCCGCGCTGGTGGGCAATCGCACCCGCATCCTGATCTCCGATTTATCCGGCAAAAGCAACATCCTTTTCAAGGCCAAGGAATTCGGAGTGGATATCGATTCCAAAGACCCCAAGGTGCGTGAACTGCTGGACCAGCTTAAAGAATCCGAGAACCTTGGATTCCAGTACGAGGGCGCCGAAGCTTCTTTTGAACTGTTGATGCTCGACGCGCTCGGCAAACGTGAGCAACATTTTGAGTTCATCGGGTTTCGTGTCATCGTCGAGAAACGGCGGGAGGATGAAAGCTCCACCTCCGAAGCGACCGTCAAACTCAAAGTGAACGGCGTGCAGGAGGTGTCGGCGGCGGAAGGCATCGGGCCGGTGGACGCGCTGGACAAAGCCATCCGCAAGGCCCTCGTTAAATTTTATCCCGAGTTGGAAGAGGTCAGCCTGATCGATTACAAAGTCCGTATTCTAAACGAAAAAAAAGGCACCCAGGCCAAGATCCGCGTGCTGGTCGAGTCGGGAGACCATCACTCCAAATGGGGCACCGTCGGGGTATCGGAAGATATCATCGAAGCCAGCTGGCAGGCCTTGATCGACAGCATCCTCTACAAACTCAGCGCCACCTCCAAAAGCAAAGCTCCGCTGACCTGATCCCGGCCAGATTGCACCGGGCGGCGATTTGTCAAAATTCCAGCTTGCTCCTACGGACTTGGGTGCGCCCTTAAAATCATAAACCGCTTTGGGCAGGCCTGGAGCAAAAGGGATCACACTCCACTGGCACTCAACCCTTGCTGACGGCATGCCAATAGCCATGCCCATTGGGTCCAGCGGCACGCTGGCCGGGGCGATCTATCAAAGAGAGGTGCGGAGCAGGGTGCCGAGGTGCGCGCGGTAAAACTTCCGCACCTCTTGTGTGGTCTCGGCATAGTCCTGCCGTAATTGCCCGGCGGCAGAGCACTCACTTTCATCCTGATATCCCAGCAGGCGGGCCAACACGCCAAGCGACTCGTCATCCTTGGGCAGATGACTGGAAGCCCGCACACGGGTCAGGCGCAAAGCGCATTCCAGATTTCTCAAAAATTTATATTGAATGCGCAAGGCCTCAGCCTGTTCCACCTGAAGGATTCCGAAACCCGACAGCACATCCATCACCTCAAGCGTGTTGGTGGCACGCAGTTTGGGATAGCGATGACCGTGTATGAGCTGAAGAATTTGAAGGATGAATTCTATATCGGCCAACCCTCCAAACCCCAGCTTGACGTTTTTGCCTTTTTTATTTTCGTGAGCCAGCTCTTTTTCCATGCGTTCGCGCATTCTCGAAATCTCGATCAAAGAGCCGTAGTCCAACTTTGGTCGGTAAGTGAAAGCCTGCGCCACTTCCAAAAACTTTTCACCCACCTTGGGATTGCCAGCCACCCAGCGCGTCCGGGTCATGGCCTGCTGTTCCCAAATTTGCCCACGGCTTTTAAAATATTTTTCATAACCCTGTAATGAATGGACCAACGATCCACGACTGCCTTCAGGCCGCAGGTCTGTATCAATTTTGTAAGCGGTCCCGGCGGACGTCATTTCCGAACACAGCTGGTAAACTTTTTGTGCCACCGCGGAATAAAAGGTAACGGCATCCCGGTTTGCTGTGCCTGATGACTCATCATAGACAAAAATGATATCCAAATCGGAGCTGAAATTCAGCTCGCGGCCACCCAGTTTACCGAGGGCCATAATGGCCATTTGATCCGGGATTGGTTTCAATCCCATTTCCTTACCGATCTCCTGACAGGCCAGCATGAATGATTTTTGAAGATATATTTCTGCCAAATCTGAAAGGTCCGTAAGAGTGCCGGGCAATTCCGTTTCATGAATCAAGTAACGGAGACCAATTCTTAATTCCTCACCCTGTTTAAAACGCCGCAAACTCGTTGGCATTTTCTGATGGGAGGAGGTTTTCTCCAGCACCTCACTCAATTCACGACTGATGCTTTCGGGAGTTTTGAATCGGTACAGGGATTCCGGATTGGACAGCACATCAATGAGATTAGGATATTTGATGAGAATGTCAGAAAGGGTTTCGCTGCCTCCAAATAAAATCAGAAGCAATTCCAAAAACTTTTCGTTTTCCTGAAAAATACCCAAATAGGCTTCTCGGGCGTGGCTGGCCTCAATGAACTTCACCAGGTTTTCCACCGCACGATTGCGGTCGGGGACCTGCTGGCAAAGCCGCAAGAGACTGGGAAGTAGGCTGTAAAAAGTCTGGATACTTTTTTCGGTGGGATGTGAAAGTGGCGGGCCGTCCTGGAGTGACTTTAAAAATTTGAATGTGCGTTGGGGATCACGAAAGCCATAGTCCTTCAAAAATTCCGGGGAGAACCGCTCCTCCCAGTCCCGGCTCGCGCTCCAGTTCCTGGAAAGCTGATCGGCCTTTTTCTGGTCCGCATCGTCGACGAACAATCCGGCGAACATGTTTCCGACAAATTGGGTGTGGTGTTCAAATTCGTTTTGCAGATGGGAAATTCGCTCCTGCGGAGTCGCCTCTTTAAAACACATTTTCTTGGCCAGCACATCCAGATCCCGTTTTTCTTTGGGCATGCGGTAGGTTTGCAATCCAAACGTGATCTGCACCCGGTTTTCCAGATTCCGGAGAAAAATGTAGGCGGCCTGCAATCGCTGGTACTCAGTCGTCGACAGGAATTCCCGATCGTGCAATTTTTGCAGGTTCTCCAAAGTGTTCGGATTGCGCAAACTTGGATCCCGTCCGCCAAACAAAAGTTGGTAGGACTGCACAATGAATTCTATCTCTCTGATTCCGCCAAATCCCAGTTTGATGTTTCCCTTATCCTGATTTTTTTGTTTGAGTTGCAGGTCCATTTTCTTTTTAAGTGCTTTGACTTCCTCAATCGCATGAAAGTCCAGACTGCGCCGGTAAACGAACGGACGGATCATGGCGAAAAAATCATTCCCAAGGGCTTCGCTCCCGGCAGACACCCGGGCCTTGATCATGGCCTGGCGCTCCCAGGTTTTCCCCCAAGACTGGTAGTAAGTTTCACAACTGGTGAGGGAGTTGACTATTTCCCCGTTCTGGCCTTCGGGCCGCAGGTTGAGGTCCACCCGAAACACATTGCCCTCGGAGGTTATTTCGTGGAGGGCCTGGGTGAGGGCTTGCGCCTGCCGGGTGTGAAATTCATGGTTGCTGACCGAGAGGGCCGGCGGCGGCCCGGCGCCAGGTTTTTGGGTTTCGCCCATGCTGGAGGTGTAAATATAAATCAGGTCGATATCCGAACTGTAATTGAGTTCCCGGCCACCCAGTTTGCCCATGGACAAAATGGTGAATTCGGATTCCCTGAGACGGCCGTCGGCATCTTCATAAACAGGAATGCCATATTTTTTTTTCGTGGTTTCATACGCAAACTCGAAGGCCACCTGCAAACAAACATCGGCCAAATCGGAAAGGCTTTCCACATTTTCGGCGAGCTCCACGAGACCGAGCAGATCCCGCAATCCGATCCGTATGTATTCCCGTTTTTTAAAACGACGCAACAGGGACGGGATGGTGTTGCCCTCACGGGCCGCCGCCATCGCATAAAATTCGCGGTACAGCCGGTCCCGAGTCTTGGATTCGGTGAGAGTTTCCGGCTGGATCAACCAATCCAAATGTGAAGGGTCGTTCAACAAGGTGTCGGTCAGCACCTGGCTTCCGGAAAACAATGTCAGCAGGATTCTTAAGAATTCCGATGATTGGGTCAAGCGGGCATACAGGTTTTCCTTATCGTGAATCTTTTCTGCGAGGCGTTCAAAGTTGTTACAAGCCAGGTCCGCGTTGTACGATTGGCCCAGGAACTCAAGGAAGGAAGGGAAAAAAGTCGGATATAGTTTTTCAAAATTTACCTGGCCGCGCAGGGCCGTCAGGTTGCGCCAGGCGGTTTTCGGGTCTTCAAACCCCAGGCTCAAAAACGGACCCGTCAGCCGGTCGTCCCAGGATTTTTTCTGATAAAGAAAACTGATTAAATCGGTGGAGTTCATAACCTCGGTGGTGGAAGCGGCACCATCAATTTAACACAAAAAAAAACCTCCGGAGGCGGCCACCCGGAGGTTTTTTTTAAAATAAAGTCAACGTCCTATCCGAACATGGAGTCAGACAAATCCTTAAATATCGTAGTACATGTGAAATTCATAAGGATGCGGTCGCAAGCTCAATTCGTCGATTTCGTTCTCACGTTTGTATGAGATCCAACGATCGATCACATCCTGAGTGAACACATCGCCTTTGAGCAGAAAATCGTGATCG